>NZ_MAGO01000005.1 GCF_001687335.1 Dissulfuribacter thermophilus
CCCGTTTGTTATAAAAAAGAAAAAATAAGGATGGAGCTGGGTTCCTCACAGTTCCCACCGTCATTCCTTTAACTAGATTTTGTGAGAAAAATAGATTTTCAGATAAGAATTAGGCTGAAAATTGTATTTTTTATACAGATAGGCCCAATAACTAGAATTTATATTTTGGTGTAAATGAATGACTAAATCTTTAAGCACTGTCTCAGAAAAGTCTGGTTTGCCTCCTGGCGCACTTATTCATGTAGGTGATGTTCTGGAAACTGTGACCAGAATATCAGTGATTGACTATAGCACAGAACACTTTGAAGAACAGACGATTCAATCTATAGATGAGATTCTAAAATACAAGGACAGTAATACCGTAACTTGGGTTATTATCGAGGGGTTAACAAATGTTGATGTTGTTGAACGAATTGGAACAATGTTCGACATACATCAGCTTGTACTCGAAGATATTATGAATACTCACCAGAGACCTAAATTCGAGGAATATGATGACTACCTTTACATTGTACTCAAATGTTTATCGACTGAAAATGATCAATTCGCGGTTACCTATGAACAAATAAGTCTCTTAGTTCTCAAGAATTTTGTTTTTGTGTTCAAAGAAAAAAAGGATGATCTTTTCCATCCTATTCAGAAACGAATTAGATCGAAAAGAGATCGATTAAGAAAATTTGGAACAGATTATCTAACATATACAATACTGGATATCATCGTTGATCAAAATTTTATTGTAATAGATTCTTTGGATGACGCCATCAATTCAGTTGAAGATACTTTATTAGCTTCTGAACCAACTAAAGATACGCTTAATACAATCCAAAGACTTAAAAGAGAAGTAGCTAACATCAGAAAACATGTCTCTCCGGTTAGAGAATTGATCGCTGGAATGCTTTGTAGCGAATCTGAGTTGATCGACGAAAAGATACATATATATCTAAAAGATGTATCTGATCATGCAATACGTATTATAGAATCAATCGAATCATACAGAGATATATTGATAGGTCTATTAGATATCTACATATCTATCGTAGGTAACAAAATGAATGAAATCATGAAGGTGTTGACTATTTTCGCTTCAATTTTTATTCCTTTGACTTTTCTTGCTGGGATATACGGAATGAACTTTGAATATATGCCTGAGTTAAAATGGAAATGGGCTTATCCAGCCCTTTGGAGTGTATTTATTACGATTTCCGTTGTGCTGCTAATCTATTTCAAAAGGAAAAAATGGCTATAAAAAAGGGAAGTACTCACAGGACTTAATTTACTGGTAGGGTCAGCAATGGGGACATTCCCTTTCCTTTAGACGCTTCCAAGGCAAAAAGTTGTTGTAATAGAATAAAAGTGGATTTAGTGGACGTGTCTTGATCAGATATATAATACCATCTTCCTCTGTATTTTACAGCTATGTTTGCCTCTGATGGTAGCTGCTCGTTCTGATGAATATTAAAGAGGTCTCCAAGAAGCCTTTGCCAGGAAAAATATCGACCATCTTGATCTCGAGTAATAATTGCTTTACCATTTTCCAGATCTTTTACTGGAATTTCAATACCATGTGACAAATAAAAGAGGACTCCAATAAGGGATCTGGTCTCGAGTTGTATAACCGATGGGCCCTTGGGAGCCTCTAGACCTACCAGGGGATAATAGGGTGCGTCTATTAGGCCCAACATTTCTCTGACCTCTTTCTCTAATGATCCTTGACCTGAAAGGATCAGGGCGGGAATGGCCTGGTTCTCTTTTTTAACGTAGGCAAAACGTAGTTTGCCGTTCTTACGCAGTGCCTCAAGCTTATAGACCAATTCCAAAAATTCCTCAAACTGAGGGGCTTCCTCTGGTGTGGGGCCAGAGGCCGTAGGGGCATTGGGAATGCCATTCAGGGATTGGACGCAGAGCCTCAGGACTCGATCCACTCTCCATCCTGAATTGAGAAGCAATATAAGATGGTCTATTGGGATTGGCGAAAGCAATCTTCGGGCAAACTTCTCTCCTTGTAGTGGTATAAGGGTGAATGTTGGTTTTTCAGCAAAAGTAAAACCCAAATTTACGCCATAAGAGTCCGGACTAACCTCCTTGATGTCAGCCTTCCCTGAAATAGTGCCTGAGTATGAATATTGACTGGAGATACTGGTGACTTCTAAAAAGACCGGGCTTTCTCCATAGCGCAAACGGACCAAATTGAGGAGCATCTGTTCCCCTAATGTATGTTGTAGGGCCTTGTTGAATCCAAGTGAGGTCTGCCTTAAGACGTGCTGACTACGAAAAGCGCATCCAGAAAGTAACACGACAAGCATTAGGCTAACTAATCTAAATTTCCATGCAAATCCCATTTTAAAACCCCGCTTTGATTCGCCTCTATCCCGCTTATTAGGTGCGCAAGTGGATTTAAAAACATAATCGTTCTTGTGAGATTTTCAATGTAATTTCAAAAGGCTGTTGATTCACTCATAAATAATATGGACTTGACATCTCATTTTTACCATTTAAGCTAAAATGTAACAAAATTTTAAATCGTGCCACCTCAGGTGCCCTGAATATATTCAGGGATAATCGGGAAGTCCGGTGAGAGTCCGGCGCTGACCCGCAACCGTGAGCGGGGACGAAAGCTGCACGATGCCACTGTTGGGCACAGCCCAATGGGAAGGCGCAGTGAGTAGGATGATCCGCAAGCCGGGAGACCGGCCTGGGGGAGGAGAACTCGAGGGGCTTCGTGGATTGAGCTCCGAGGTCTATGGGTGAAAAACGACCCGGTAGCCACCGCCATGCTGGGTAGTGTTTTGCCTGGTATAAGTCACGCTATGCCTATCTCCTTCTCTATGGCCGGCACCATATCTGAGGAGGGCGGACTAAACGAGGAGGAGATAGTCTATGAGAAACACAACAGGGCTCCATTCAACTGTTATCTACCTTTCCTTGATTTGGATTCTAATCTATCCATCCACGGTCAAGGGCCAACAACCCCAGCTGCATGAACTAGGGGAAGTGGTGGTCACTGCCACAAGAACTCCTGTAGCTGCCTCAGATGTTCCATCCGCCATTCAAGTAATATCCACAGTGGATATTGAGGATACAGTTGCCCAGGATCTCACCCAGATTTTAAAAAAGGATGCTTCCTCTATTGATGTCATTGAATATCCAGGAGCCCTTTCTGGAATAAGCATAAGGGGGTTCAGACCTGAGTTTTCAGGTATAACCAAGCATTCTTTGGTCCTTATTGATGGGCGCCCAGCTGGTGCCACAAATCTTTCAACCCTCCTTTTGGATAATGTTGAAAGGATAGAGGTACTCAAAGGTCCTGCCTCTTCTCTCTTTGGAGCAGAGGCTGTGGGAGGAGTTGTAAACATCATAACCAGGAGATCATCAGGGGAAATTTCAGGTGATCTTAGCGTAGAGGGAGGAAGCTTTGATACCATAAATGGCATGGCACGCGCAGGTGGCAATATTGTCGATTGGTTGGATTTTGATTTGACTTTCAAAACTAGAAATCAAAACGACAACATCGACCTAGGAAATGACCACGGCGAACGTCCTGGTACAACTTTTAACATTAACTATGAATCCTTACGCCTTGGAAGCGATCTTAACAAAGACTGGCGCCTAGACGTTAAAGGCGACTGGTATAAAGGAAACGACATAGAGACTCCTGGCGCACTATTTTATGGCGACATACAGCAGAGCGAAAAGGATCTGGAACGTTATGGAGGAGATGTCAGACTTTGTGGTAAGTGGGGGAAGAACCAGTCAAAATTTGTGTTCTTTGCCTCAAAAGAGACCAGTGATTATTTCAAAAAGTATGAATATAACTACTCAATCAGAGGCTATATACCCACAGACAAATACCACAGCTATTACAAAGAAACCAAGTGGTGGGGTACCCAGTTACAGAATCTGTATCGACTCTGGGGCAGGCATGATATCACATTGGGTTTTGATTACCAGTCTATTGATGAGGAGAGCAAAAGCTATAACAAAGATGGATCTAGAAAAGCCCCATGGACTCCAGATTCTAACCGGGAGAATTGGGCCTTTTTTTCAGACACACTATGGCGTTTTATAGATAGTAGATTCATCATCTCCGCTGGTATCAGATATGACTATTTTGATGTTGAGACAAAACGCACTCCATATAAGACAGACTTTCACCCAGGAAACGAGACCTTTGATACCGTCAGTCCCAGGCTAGGCCTGAGGCTGAAGTTCACCCCTCTATTCAGCCTACATTCAACCTTTGGAAAGGCCTTTGTGCCACCTACAGCCTATGAGATGGCTGGCTATTCAGAACGTCTGGTCAGCGGTACAACTATGATCACAATGGGCAATCCCGATCTTTCTCCGGAGACTAGTTGGACGTGGGATGCTGGAATCACCTTTAAGGATTCATCAAAGGGACTCAATATAGACCTCACCTACTTTACCACCAGTGTTAACCACAAGATCACCCGGGTCACAGTGGGAAATATAACTACATACGAAAATACCTCTGAGGCAGAGATGGCAGGGCTCGAAATGGAGGCCAAGTGCGATTTCGGCAGAATTTTCAATCTTCACAAAAAGATCGAAGTCTTCTTTAACGGCACAAGGCTATTTCACTCAAGAGAAAAGATAGAGGGCTCAGGATGGACAGACATTCACAACGTATCCCACTGGAAGTTGAACTACGGTCTTAACTATGACGACGGCGTGTTCCACGGCCGTATTCTAGCAAGATATATGGGAAAGAGAAAGGACAATGACTGGTACACCCCAGGCTATCCTGTAATCACCTATGATAGCTTTACAGTAGTAGATCTCACCTTTGGGGCGACCTTCATGGAACATCACAATCTCACCCTCAAGGTAAACAACCTCTTTGATGAATACTATTACGAAAAACCTGAATTCCCCTTAGCTGGTAGGGCCTTGTATCTCGAATATCGCTATGAGTTCTAAAAGAGGGTGTGATTATGGAGGCAAAGGGACTAATCATAGGTCTCGTATTTACCCTAGGGGTCTTTGCTATAAAGGGAGGTGCCGGATTTGGATATCTCCTTTCTGACAAAAGCTCCCTCAGACTGGGCATAGTTTCCTTAACTCTATACCTCCTATTCATCGGCCTTATATTTTGGGGGACACAAAAGGTAGCCAATAATGGACTTCTCGCCTCTTCACAAGAGAGCTTTTCCTTCCTTGCAGAGCAAGGCATGCGTATTCACTTCTTAATGTGGGCGGGACTCATGGCATGGGGGACATATCTACTGACCAGGCCTCCTGCCCGCTCCACCAGGGCCTGGCTTATATTGTCTGCTCCGTGTCCTGTGTGCCTCATGGTTATTGTGATTGACGTTTATCTGTTCACATCCCTATGGCCCAAGGACCCTATTAGGTCCCTCTGCCTCCCCTTTCTCTTCTTCAGTGGCATGGTGATTGTGACTTCCATCCTCACTGCACTTTTCTTCAAAAGAGCGGACACTACTCCTAAAAGGCGGCTAGGTTGGATCATGGTCTTCCTGTCGGCCTATTTTGCTACAAACGTTCTCACTGCCCCCCACTTTAAAGAGGCAAAGATGGTATACGAGATGGCAATACGGCAAAAGGCCCTCTATTCGACCCAGGATTTCAATATCCTTTTTCTATTCTTCTTCCTGTTTATTGCAGGGATACTCAGACAGAGGGCCGTCTCAAGGAGGGATTAATGGAGCTGGACTTTATCTCACTTTTAAAATCATTTATTTTTCTGGCCTCTTCATCACTTCTATACCCAGTACTCTTTGCCCTATCGTTTCTCATGTGCTGGGTAATCATTCACGCAGGTGGTGTCTTTTACGACTGGATCCACCGTAAGAGGAGCCGTCTTTCCTCTGGCCCTGAACTAGTTGAGAGCCTAAGAAAAGAAGAGGAAGTGACCAGCCTACCCGGTGTGGTACTCGATTTCTTAACTGCCATAAAGAAAGTGGCAGATGATGAACCTGATCCCAAGACCAGGGAACTAAAGGCCGCATCTCTTTTGGAGGAAGCCGTTTATGAAATGGACCGTCAACTCTCGTTACTCAAGGTCGTAATAAGGATTGGTCCCGGACTCGGATTGATCGGCACCCTCATACCCATGGGAACAGGGCTTGCGGCATTAGGACAGGGAGACATGAGCCGTCTGTCATCTGACCTGGTGGTTGCCTTTACCACCACGGTGGTAGGGCTCTTTGAGGGAATGATGGCCTATTTCTTTTTTGTCGTAAGAAAGAGGTGGACAGATCAACACATAACGCAAATGGAGGTCATCACCGATTTTTTCATTAATGGACACCATAAAAAGGAGGAAGCGGATGGCCCTTAGTTTTGTGGGACGCCATAGAAGGTATCGAAGCAGAGAACTCGCGGAAAACGATCCCCTCTCTGGGGTCGCAAACCTCTTCGATCTGGGACTTGTATTTATGGTGGGGCTCATGGTCATGCTCCTTTCCGCCTTCAGGCTAAAGGATCTACTTGACCCCAACGCCAAGGTCACCATCACAAAGGAGGGAGAAAAGGGAGAGGTGGAGCTCATAACCAAAGAAGGGAAAAAGATTAGGGCAATGAAGCTTACAGGCAAAAAGGGAAAGGGCCGTGGCACAAAGCTTGGTACGGCCTACAGGCTTGAAGATGGGACAATGGTCTATGTCCCAGAGGTGAATGACGATGAAGATAATTAAGGCATCTGTCTGTCTACTCATCTGTATCTTTGCATCCCTGGCGCTCCCTATAGTGGGAGAGTGTACTTACTATCCAATCAGCTTTAAAGACTCTTCTGGAAATACCATTGTCATTACTCGCCCTCCCAAAAGGGTGGTGAGTCTCGTACCATACGTAACTGAAATTCTTCTAATGATAGGTGCTGAAAAGAGTCTCATAGGTACTACATACCATACCCCGTCTGCATGGCTACCAAAGAAGACTGTGATATTAGGTGGATTCATTCTCCCTGACTTACCCCTCATAAAAAAGCTAGGGCCTGACGTTATCTTCTGTGCTAAAAGACAACTCCGCCCCTTGACCTCTATTAGCTGGGCATCCCAGGGAAAAACCTCTCCTATTCTAATAAATCTAGAACCTCGTACCATAGAAGATGCCTTCCAAATCATTGAACTCATAGGCAGGATCTTTAATCTCGAAAAACAGGCTATTTCCATAATAGAACTCCAGAAAAAAGACCTTGAGCTCATTGAAAGAAAGGTCTCTCGGATCTCAAAAGCCAGACGAAAGAGAGTTATGAGGATAATGGGGCGAAAGGACATCATGGCCCCAGGTGACGACTCATTCCAGAATCAGTTCATCAGGGCTGCTGGTGGAATCCCCCCGAGATTTGGGAAGAAAGGCTCTATAGTCCCTGTAACCCTTAATGACTGGAGGAGATTTAACCCAGAGGTAGTCTATGGTTGCGGCGGAGATAGGGAGGTTCTCGACACACTGTTAAAGAGGCCTGAATGGGCCCAGGTGGATGCAGTTAAAAATAACAGAATATATTTTTTCCCATGTGAGCTCACATGCAGGGCCTCCACTCACATGGGCTATTTTGTGAAGTGGCTCGCTGCCTCCATCTATATAGACGAATTTTCAGCACCTGAAAACATTGTCTTACCCCAAGGGCGTCTATCTGAAAGAGCAATAAAAATCGGTCTTTCCTACATTGAGGATGCCTCCATTGTGGAGACCAGGATCAAGGACTTCGTCAACAAGACCCTCTTGATAAGACTAAAACACCCAATGAAGGTTGTCTCCACACTTGAAGGAGAACGAGACGGCATAGAGGTTGTAGGGAATCACTATTATCCACCTCCCTTGTGGGGAATCAGTCACAAATCAGGGTTAAAACGACTGAGGGACGATACGCTTGAAGCCCTGGGACTCAGCCCTACTACTACTTCCGTACTCTTTACAGGTGCAGACATGGATAATCTTGCAATAGCAGAAGAGACATACAAAGAAATCCAAGTCTATGCACTGGTAACAGCAGGGATTAGGTCAAACGCACAGCGCATGTCAAAGGATTATGGCCCTTTTTACGAACCTGATGCCCGAAAACACAAGGGCCCAGGTACCATCAACATCCTCATCCTGACAAACCACAGACTTTCAAAAAGGGCCATGACAAGGGCCATAATCACTGCTACCGAGGCAAAGAGCGCAGCTCTCGCAGACCTTGACATCCGTTCTAGCTATACACCGCTTCGTCACGTGGCTACTGGCACAGGCACTGACAATATCATTGTAGTGGAGGGTGATGGAGAGGTCCTTGACAGTTCCGGGGGACACACAAGGTTAGGAGAACTCATGGCAAAGGCAGTTTATAAAGGGGTGATACAGGCCATAGCCAGACAAAACGGCATTGATGAAAGGCGCTCTATATTTCAGAGATTGAGAGAAAGACACATCGAAATCCTTCCCCTTGCAATGAAATGCGCCCCAAGGGACCAAGAAGAAGGGTTCTGGGAAAGGGTCCAAGTCCTACTACTCGATCCCTATCATGAATCATTTGTGGATGCCATGCTGGCTATAAGCGACAGGACTTTTGCCTTAAAAAACAAGTCAATAATCAAGAAAGTGACTGAGGATATAGCAGAGGCCGAGGCAACCAGGACAATCGGAAGGCATACGCGCTTATCTAAATGTGATGCCCTAAACCAATTGCCCTCTCCAATCAGGGAGGCACTGTCCGCCATCTTCACTGCGGCTTACGCCTCTCTAGAGGCAAAAAAACAGTAAGGAGGGCATATGAAAAGCGCATTTTCAAGTATCCTGGCTATCTGGCTCTTTTTTTTGAATGCCCCTTTGGCGGCACAAGATACGGTAGGGCCTCAAAAGAGGATCACCATCATGGTTATAGACTCAGATGCATATATTTTGTTAAAGGCCCTTAGTAGATTTTCTCCGTCCCCCAGGGTGATCATAGATTTTTTCTCAATTAGCGATTTAAAAGATAAACATGAGGAGGTAAGGCGCACTCTCCTAGACTCAAAAGTGATAATCGTAGATGTCATGGCTAGGGAGCTAGAGAAGTTCATCCTCAAAAACATACCAACCAAGAGGCGTATTATTTATGCACTAAGGGGGTCAAGTGACGATGATAGATTGAAAAAGGCAGGTTTTTTATTCGACCAAAAGGTTAGGAACTATTTTGACAACCTCTCCTTAGAAAATATACAAAACCTCGTAAAACTTATAATACACCGCCACTTTGATCCATCTGTATCTTATGAAAAAGTCCGTAAGAGCCCTAAAATTGGCATATACCATCCAGATGCCCCAGATCTTTTTACTGAAATCGATTCATATCTCAACTGGCTGAGGGAAAAAAAAGGCTTTAATTCCAAAAGGCCCTGGCTGGGCATCACTTTTTTTTCTTCGAGTCTCCTTCCAGGCCAAAGAGGGGCACTGGATTATTTAATACGAACCTTTGAAAGGGAAGGATTTAATGTCATCCCATGTTTTGGAAAGGACATTGAAGTCCTAAAAAGGTTCTTCATGAAAAAGGACGGTAAGGCCAGGATAGACTTATTGATTGCCTTCACTCTAAAATTTTACTCATCTATTAATGAAAGGCTTAAAAAGGCTCTCATTGACTTAGACATACCAGTAATAAATGCCGTCACCCTATATAAACCCACTCTTTCTGAATGGCGAAAGAGCCCAATTGGGGTGTCCCCAATGGAGGTCTCATGGTCAATGGCAACCCCTGAGATCTCAGGGCTCATTGAGCCAACAGTACTTACTGGCAGAAGATGTGTTGTAGATAGAGCCACTGGCAGACAATACTTTGTCTATGAGGTGATAGAAGAAAATCTTCAACTCCTTTTAGCTCGACTCAAGGCCCTATACAGGCTCAAACAGACTCCAAACAGACAAAAGAGGGTGGCCATCATGTTTTACAATCACCACCCTGGGAAACAGAACGTGGGAGCAAGCTACCTAAATGTCTTTGAGAGTCTGAAGAACATCCTCTCTACCCTTGGGGCAGAAGGCTATGTAATAGGGCCTATTCCAGATGAGGACAGGATCAGGGCAATGATCCTCTCTCAGGCTCGAAACATAGGGTCCTGGGCACCTGGGGAACTTAACAAGATGATATCTAAAGGAAATATCATAACAGTACCCATAGCCCAGTACAAGAAATGGTTCAGTAGACTACCAAAGAGTTTTCAAAGGAAGGTGTTAGAGCAGTGGGGAAAACCTGAAGACTCACTTATCATGAAGTACAAAGACTCATTTATTATCCCAGCAGTCCGATGTGGGAATATCCTGCTATTGCCTGAACCATCAAGGGGCTGGGGTGATGATCCGATAAAACTGTACCATAGCCCCACCCTATATCCTCATCATCAATATCTTGCAGTGTATTTGTGGCTTGTGCAAGTATTTGACGCCCATGCCATAGTGCACCTGGGTACACATGCAACCTATGAATGGACTCCAGGGAAACAGGCTGGACTGAGCCCGTCTTGCTCTCCAGAGGTCCTCATAAACCATCTACCCAATATATATCCCTATATTGTGGATGATATTGGTGAGGCAATACAGGCCAAACGTAGGGGCAGAGGGGTGATGGTATCTCACCTAACCCCAATGCTAAGACGTTCTGGTCTATACAGGGAGTATTTGGCCCTTGCTGATCTCATAAACAACGTAAGGCTCTTGAGGGCAAAGGGAGGGGTAACTGCCGAAAAAAAAATCACAACGATTCAAGAGATTGCAAGGAAGACAGGGATCTTAAAAGATATTGGCATTGATGGAGAGGAGAGACTGTCTTTTGAGCAAATGGAACGCCTCTTATCCTATCTCGAGGAGATAAGGGCGGACATAATGCCTGCTGGACTCCACGCATTCGGAAGGACACCTCCTATGGATGCAGCACTGGCAACGGCCACGCTTATTGCCAAAGAAAATGGCCTGGACCAAAAAGAGATTGAGTCCATAGTCCAAATGATCAGGGCCTCTGGGAAAAAAGAGCTTTTGTCCCTTGTCCGTGGCCTTTCCGGAAAATATGTAGAGCCAGGAGAGGGTAATGACCCAGTACGGAATATCTCATCCCTCCCCACAGGAAGGAACCTTTATGGTTTTAATCCTGACAGAATCCCTTCAAAAGAAGCCTGGTTAGTTGGCAAAAAGGCGGCTCAACAACTGATAAAAAATTATATGGAAAAACATGGCCGTTATCCAGAGAAGGTGGCCATAGTACTCTGGGCCACAGAGACCCAGAGAAATGAGGGAGTGAACGAATGTACCATCCTGTGGCTTATTGGAGTGAGACCGGTATGGACACCTTCTGGTAGGGTACGGGACCTTGAAGTGATTCCTGGCAGAGAACTTGAACGGCCAAGGATTGACGTCATTATCAATCCTTCTGGCCTGTACAGGGATCTTTTCCCTGATCGTCTCAAATTCCTTGACAAGGCCATTCAACTAGCTGCTCTTCAAAGAGACATTGACAATCTCATTGCCAAACACAGCCAGAAATTAAAATCAGAACTTATTGCTAAAGGGCTTGAGAAAAGAGAGGCAGAAAAGCTCTCAATGGTCCGCATCTTTTCTGAAAAACCGGGTTCCTATGGGACTGGAGTGTCTGAAATGACCTCTGTATCAGGACTATGGGAGACAGATCAAGAAGTCGCAGACGTTTTCGAGAATCGAGTTGGATTTGCCTATGGCCAGGGAATGTGGGGCAAGAGTGCAAAATCACTCCTAAAGGCACATTTAAAGGGCGTAGATGCAGTTGTCCACTCACGTTCCTCGAATCTATACGCAACCATGGACAATGATGACGTATTCCAATACCTTGGTGGTTTGGCCCTTGCGGTTTCCAAGGAAGCAGGACGATCTCCTGAGACCCTTATCACCGTTCAGACCAAGAAAAACAAGGCCGAAGTTGAAGATGTGGCCAAGACCATAGGTCGCGAATTGAGGGCTCGATATCTCAACCCCAGATGGATAAAGGCCATGCAAAAGGAAGGCTATGCCGGGGCACGAGAAATGTCGAATTTTGTGGATTACATGTGGGGCTGGCAGGTCACTACTCCAGAAAAGATCGATGCTTCAAAGTGGCATGAGACCTTCGAGGTATATGTGGAGGACAAATACGGACTGGACATTAAGGACTTCTTCTTAAAAAACAACCCATGGGCATTTCAGTCTATTACAGGGAGAATGTTGGAGGCCATAAGAAAGGGCTACTGGACCCCTAAAAAAGAAGTAGTGCAAAAAATTGCTGCAGAATACGTATGGAGCGTTGTGACCAAGGGCGTGGCATGTTGTGACCATACCTGCAATAATCCCTTTTTAAACCAGATGGTGGTCTCCATTATCTCTGTTCCAGGTGTCCTTTCACCTGAGATAGCAGAAAAATTCAAAATGATTTTGGAAAAGACTACCTTGAAGGGTATTAATGAACAGGCAGATCAGTTTAGAAAACTTCAGGCAAAACTCAAGAAAAATACTTCAGCAACCGAAAACATCCCTTCAAAATCTGATTCTTCCAGACAAAATGACAAAAACTCAGATAGTTACGCCGTAGTGAAACAAGAGAAAATTAGAGAGGTAGAGGGCTACAAAATGGAAAAGATAGAGGAGGACAAGGATAAAAAATTTTCTTCCTCTGGTGTGGAATGGTTGTCTTTTGTCGCTATCTTTCTTGTCCTTATTCTCTTTCTCACAGGGATTTTCAGTAAAAAACAAGGCAGACGGCAAAACAAGATTTGACAGTTTGTTGACTTTTTGTTTTTTGATGTTATCAAATTAAAAAACGTAACACTAATTTAAAGTCTGAATACCTTAAAAATGATGGTCCAATCTCTGTACACATTTATTATTAAAGGTGGCCCCCTAGTATGGCCAATTTTAGGATGCTCAGTATTGGGAGTTGCCATATTTTTTGAGAGGCTCTTTTATCTGTGGAGGATTAGAAGGTCAGAATCAGGCATTCTCAAAACCTTGGAATCCCACTTTAAAGCTGGCGACATCTTGGAATTTTTCAAGGATCTTCCTGAAGCCACAGGACCTGCCCTCAATATGA
Organism: Dissulfuribacter thermophilus; assembly: GCF_001687335.1. Taxonomy (NCBI): domain Bacteria; kingdom Pseudomonadati; phylum Thermodesulfobacteriota; class Dissulfuribacteria; order Dissulfuribacterales; family Dissulfuribacteraceae; genus Dissulfuribacter; species Dissulfuribacter thermophilus. The sequence continues at coordinate 13,025 of NZ_MAGO01000005.1, forward strand.
TCAAGGAGGCCGCAGGTATTTGTTGTGATGACAGCGAAGCGCTTGAAACCGTCCTAGACTTTCATATTGATGCAGAGGTGGAGGCCGCCTCCAAATACATGGATACCTTGGCCACCCTAGGTGCCATAAGCCCTCTCCTTGGCCTATTGGGCACTGTAACAGGATTGATCAAGGCCTTCATGGTCATAGAGGCCTCAGGAGGTAAGGTCAATGCCTCTATGCTGGCAGGTGGCATCTGGGAGGCAATGTTGACTACAGCCTTTGGGTTGGCAGTGGCACTTTTACTGATCGTTGGCCACAGATTTCTCTTGTCCAGAGTAAAACATCTCGAAGATGAGCTTGAACATATTGCAATACTCCTTTTAAAGGGGGCCTATCACAATAGAAAGGCTAATGGATTGGGTGTGTCTTATGAAAAAACGTCGCTCAAATAGAGGGACCTCTGACCTTGGTATCCCACTCACCCCCATAATAGACATAGTCTTCCTATTACTCATCTATTTTATGCTAACAAGTAATTTTGTAGAGGAGCGCTATTTCAAAGTCGATCTTCCCAAAAGCGCTCACGGCACAAGAGTAGAAAGACAAAATATTGTGATTTCAATATCGGGCCAAGGAGATTTTTTCTTAAATAAAAGGCCAATAGAGGCAGACCGGCTGGAAATGGAATTGAACCAGATAAAAAAAGGCCAAAAGGCCCCTACAGTTGAAATCCGATCGGACCGTATGGCCCCTGTCCACCTGATTGTAAAGGCAATGGACGCAGCAAAAGGAGCGGGATTGAAAAGAGTACTTTTAACCACTAGGACCAAATAAACGTAATGGACTCTAGATTTCTGACATTTATCTTTGTGTCTTTTATACTCCATATTTTCCTACTTACGGTCCCGATAACGCCTACATACCCTAAAAAGACCCCATCTCCTATCGAAATAGTCATGGGAGGTATGGGGGCACCCTCTCCCAGTCCCTTGATCCCCAAGGCATCTGCCAGACCCACTAAAACGAGACAAAATGTGCGAACGAAAAAGAATAGGAAGTCCTCTAATATGGAAAAAAAGGTCCCAAAAGTCCCTAAAAGGAGGCCTAAACTGAAAAGAAAGTCCACTCTACCACCGCCACCCAAGCCCTCTCCCCAAAAGCCACTGCACAAGACCAAGACTGAAAAAATTCCCCTAAAAAGGCTAAAAATTGAGGAGCATCAAATAAAGAAAACGGAAAATCAGAAACTTATATCTAAGCCTAAACCACCCAACCACTCCCATTTACAAACAAAAAAAGGGGCCTCAATCAGTCAAAAGGGTGTAAAAGACTATTTTAGCAAGATAAGGATGATCATTGAAAAACATAAACATTATCCAAGACGTGCAAGAGTCCTTGGACGAGAGGGGATGGTTCAGGTCTCTTTCACTATAGAAAAAAATGGTACTGTAAGGGACTTAAAAATTAAGAAGAACAGCGGCTTTAAGGACCTGGACAAGGCAGCCTTAAAGACAATTGCTGCCTCCTCGCCATTTCCTCCGCCACCCGATGGCTTGGAGACGCCTTTAAACCTGTCTCTCGCAATAAACTTCAGGCTTGACAGATAGTCCATCTATATCGGTTCCAGACCGAATCCATACATAAATTTGATTTTTTTATCCTTCAACATCCCAGACAGTAACACATTTTTTAAATTATTGACACGAATGTCCTGAGATTGTATACAGTGTTATCCTTTTTAAAAAAATAACACTAAAGGAGGTTTTCATGGTTCATGTCTTACTGTCTTTAAGCTTTCTATTCTGCCTGTTTCAGGCTATTGAGTCACCTGTTGCCTTTGGACAAGATAAAATCAACGAATTGCCAGAACTCATTGTAACTGCTACAAAAACTCTTCACACTTTAGAAGACACCCCCATTGAAACCACTGTGATATCCCGGGAAGATATTGACAACTCCAATGCCCTCACTGTGAGCGATCTACTTCGCTACACTCCAGGACTTTTTATCAGGGCTGAAGATGTTCCAGGGATCTCAGGGTGGCGCTCAAAAATTAGGGGACTCGACTTCAATAATGGCTATGGCTTGATCCTGGTAGATGGCCAGAGGATAAAAGGCGGTGGAATGGGAGAATATGGCTATGGATTAAACCAAATTCCTTTGGACCTAATCGATCATATAGAGATAGTAAAGGGGCCTGGTTCTGTTCTCTATGGGAGCGATGCAGTGGCTGGGGTGATAAATATCATTACTAAACCCATTCCCAAGAAACCTCTATTGAGTGCATCGGCTCTTTACGGCACCCATGAGACCAAAATATTCAATCTTACTGGAGGCGCCTCTATTAACAGGGGGAAGGCTGGATTTCTTATGAGCCTCGATAGGGAAGAATCCGATCGATCAAAATATGGCGCTGGAGACGACGATTACGAAAGGAATCACTTCTTCACAAAATTAACGTATTTACCAACTCCGGACTTGACTCTTGGTCTGACATTCAAATGGGAGGATAGAGAGCGGATATATGCTGATGAAAAAAAGACCCGTCTTTCTCCATCCATCCAGTGGCATCTCCGAAACGGAGGTAGATTAGCCCTTAGCGGTTACGTATATGACTGGGATTTCCATCATTTCACTCCTGGTTATACCGAACGACGCGGAGATATGTACTACCGTCAAGGGGAAGTTCTATATTCCCAGCCACTATGGGACTCTCATCTAATCACTATAGGAGGAGAATATCTTGAAGAGGAGTTGGATTACAATCTGGCCCAAAAAACAATCGACACCAGAAGTGTATTGGTCCAGGACGAAATTGAAATAGAACTGGCAGACCGAATTCTGTCTCTCACCTTGGGAGGAAGATACGATGACCATTCCGTCTTTGGCAGTGAATTCAATCCACGTTTGGCTGCGATGCTGACAGTAAATCCCTCTACTAGAATAAGACTTTTGATTGGCAGATCGTTTAAAAGCCCCACCATCAGGCAACTCTATTATAAAGAACCCTTTAGACACAGTAGTTACTGGTACAAATCAAATCCGAATCTAAGCCCTGAAAACTCCTGGGGATACTCTTTTGGTATAGAAAAGACTTTTATGAAAAAACATGCCCTCTCTTTAACTGTTTTCAGAAATGATATCGATGACATGGTTGCACGAGTAGAGACAGATGAGACTATAGATGGCCTACCAGTCATCTCTTATGAAAATATCAATAAGGCCTACACCCAGGGTATTGAACTGGGCCTCCAAACCGTCCTCCCGTTTGGATTAGATCTTTCAATAAATTACACATTTCTCGATACTGAGGACAAAAATACTCACAAGGAACTCACCTACTCACCAAACAACACTTTGGCCTTAAGACTAGGATACCAAAACAAGGACTGTGGCCTAAGGCTCTCTATTGGAACTCAATTCGTAGATGACATGTATAAAGACAGAGACAACACCAAAAAGACTGATGACTATTGGCTAACCGAGGCCAAAATCATAAAGGATCTCAACTCTCACCTAAGCCTTTCCCTTGAGGTAGATAATCTGTTCGATACCAACTATGGCGAACCCGAAAGAGATTGGTTGGGACGTACGATATTCGTCAGCATAAAAACAAATCTTTAAAAGGAGGCATGTCATGAAAAGACAGAAGATTTTTTTAGGGTTTATCCTGGTTTGTTTTTTACTCTCCTTAACGAAAACGGCCAAGGCCCACTTCATGTGGATCAATCCCAAGACTTACCAATTGAATAGCGGTCAGACCCTCAACCTAACCTTGGGCTGGGGACACTCTTTCCCAGGGGCAGGTGGTGACTTTTTACCTAATAATCAGGTAGAACAGCTCTATTTCATTGATCCCTTGAATAATCAAGGGGACATAGGCCCCAGCCAATATCCAATAACCTTCAAGACCACAGACCTATTAAGGACCGAAGGAACCTATTTATTGGTAGCAGAGAGGAAAGGTGGTTTCTTTACCAAGACCGTAGAAGGCTTTAAGCGACAATCTAAAGAGGGCTTAACAGACGTCCTTTACTGTAAATATTCCAGGATGTTTGCCAAGTCCATAGTAAATGTGGGCAAACCGGGCGGCAAGGCATATCAAAGGCTGATCGGTAGTGAGCTTGAGGTGATACCATTGGCAAATCCAAGCCTTGTAAAGGCCGGCGAATATCTACCCATCAAGGTATTGTTGCGCGGAAAACCCTTTGCAAAACAATTTGTCTATGCTACCTACGTTGGTTTTTCCTCCAGTGATCATCTGGCCTTTTCCTATGTTACCAAAACAGATTCCAAGGGTAATGCCTTGATAAGATTAGACAAAAAAGGGATATGGCTAATCATGGCACGTTTTGAAGAACCTTACAAACAAAAGGATAAGTGCGACTATTCTTCCCTGATAAGCACTCTGACTTTTGAAATCCCATGAAAGCTGGGGCCCTCTACGGCCCCTTATATGCATTTGATTTTAGATAGTCTTTTTGGGAACTCTTTGAATGGATCCAAAGCTGTGGAACATGGTATTAAGTAAAGGGGAACCTGAGAAATATTGTTTTCTTATAACAATTCTACTTTTTTGGCCCTCTATTATGTATGCCCATGGGGTAATGGGTGAGACAGGCAAAGGTGGTATCGTATTACAAGCTCGATACGACACAGGAGAACCCATGAGTTACTGCAAGGTTAGGATCACCGCCCCTAATTCCAAATTGGCCTTCCAGGTTGGCAACACAGATAGAAACGGACGATTTTGCTTTTTCCCTGATACCCAAGGGGAATGGAATGTAGTGGTGAGTGATGAAATGGGCCACAGACTCGAAATGGTGATACCCGTCAAGGAAGAAATGAAATCAGGCGCTGGCCAACGGCTTGAAGGGCCGGTGGAGCGCCTGATTTCGCGATATGAAAGGGCCATAACAGGCCTCTCTCTCATCTTCGGGGTTACAGGTATCATACTCTGGTGGAGGACAAAAAGATCCAAAATTTATCTCAATGAATAATCGCTTGGCAAATAAAAAAGGGCGTAAACAGTGGCGCCAATGGCTTAATCACTGCTTACGCCCTCACTTCCAGGCCCCAAAGTGCCTGGCCGTAGGACCTACCTGGTAAGCGTTTTATTCTGCTGTTGCCAGTACCTGTACGAGCTTTTTTAGCAGATTTTCTAGCCTCTTAGACTTAAAGGCCTTACGGGTATCTTCAATCACTGTTATGGCCTCAAAAATGGCCTCCCTATAAAGTCTCGTTCTGCAAGTTGCACCTACCTTTGATTTGAACGGAAGAATTCATTGTTTCCTCCTTTTCTCTTAAAGAATTTCTACCTCTATTTTAGAGGCTTCTTCTTTTCGAAGACTCAGATGATAACCCATTACCTTAACCTCTATGGGATCACCTATTGGAGCTATTCTTTCTACCTCAATCACAGTTCCTGGGGTGACCCCCATCTCTTTAAATCTCTTTTTTAGAGAGCCCTTTGCCTTTATTCTTTTAATCATCCCCTTGTCTCCTATATTCAATTTTGAGAGAGGTATTTGCCTGGCTACATCATCAACCGATTCATCACTGCTATGCACCCTTTCCTTAACAAGATTTATACATTGCTCACACAGATCTTTCTTTGCCCCACTTTCTAAGTGCCTTTGAAAACCCTTTATGAGTTCTTGGCCTCCAAGGGGACAAATCTCAATAAATTCTATAAACTTGACAAGACGATTTACGATATCTGGTGGGATTCCATGCTCAAGCCTACATGCAGCCTCATCAGCTGCATCTGGTTCAACAGCAAGTACCTTTACGAAAAAATCCTTCAATACTTCATGTCGTCTTACTATTTCCTTTGCAAGCTTTTCTCCTTCAGCCGTAAGAGTTATGACATCATACGGTGCGTAATTAAGAAAATTCCTCTTGGCAAGGGTCCTTAGCGCACCTGTTACAGATGCACTGCTAACCTTCAATCTTTGGGCAATATCTTTGACTCGTACCGCCTTTTTTTCCTGAATTATGTTGTAAATGGCTTCAAGATAGTCTTCGAGGCTTGATGTAAGCGCCAAAGTATCAGTCATTTTTTCACCTTCTTTTTTTTGTCAGATTATAACAAAGCACCTATGAGAGTCAACAAAAATTTTAGGCTTACCTAAAAAATCTAACATTGCCTTGACATTTTTACCAAATCACGCTATTGATGACCAATATATTTAGGTATGCCTAATTTTTTATGCCATCTTAAATGACAATCTTTGTCTATTCCATAAGGAGGAAAACCGATATGAAAAAAAGGCTCTCTGAACTACCTGTAGGTGCCAAAGGAAAGATTACTGGCTTCTATCAGGATTCAATTCGTTGCAGGGAACGACTTGCCTCCATGGGACTTACCCCCAATACCGTATTAGAAATCCTAAGAATCGCACCGATGGGCGATCCTGTTGAGATAAAGGTTAGGGGCTACATGCTTAGCCTTAGGCTGGATGAGGCTAGGTCAGTCGTTGTAGAGGAGGTCTAAAACATGGACAGATTAAAAATCGGAATAGTTGGAAATCCAAATTGTGGCAAGACAACCCTCTTCAATCTCCTTACAGGGACAAAACAGCGGGTCGGCAATTGGCCCGGCGTCACAGTAGATAAAAAGGTAGGATTCTTCAAACATGGGCCCTATGAAATAGAACTAGTTGATACCCCTGGTATTTATTCCATTTCTGCATCTTCAGTAGACGAAAAAGTGGCGCGAGACTTTGTCCTTTCACATGAAGCTGATCTTATAGTGAATATTGTAGATGCCTCTAATTTGGAACGGAACCTCTACCTCACCATCCAGCTCATAGAGATGAGAATACCATTCATCATTGCCCTCAACATGATGGACGTTGCCAAAGCAAAAGGGATGGAAATAAATATTGAACGTCTTTCAAAGGAACTGGGATGTAGTATCGTACCCCTAGTTGCCTCAAAAGGCCATGGCGTAAATGAACTCAAAGACAAAATCCTAAAGTCTGCACTAGAAAAGACCCTACCTTTGTTCAATCTGGACATACCAAACGAGATAAAGGATGCAATTTTTGAGCTGAGACAGTACGTTGGAGATCTTGCCCTTTCAAAGGGTATTGAACCCATGTGGCTTGCCCTTAAAGTCCTTGAAGACGATCCTGATGTTCAGGCCATGGTGGGAGAAGCCACTAAAAAAAGGGCAGAGGAGCTCAAAAAGCGCATAGAGGAAAAGACCGGCGAAGATACAGACATCCTCATTGCTTCAGCACGATATAACTTCATTTCAAGGCTCACTAAAGAGGCTCTGACAAAAACTACACAGATAAAAGAGACGGTCTCAGATAGAATTGACAGGATAGTGCTAAACAGGGCACTGGGAATCCCCATCTTTCTATGCACCATGTATCTTATGTTCCTCTTCACAATAAATATTGGTGGTGCCTTTATAGACTTCTTTGACATCCTTGCCGGCGCAATTTTTGTAGATGGCCTAAAATATATGCTAAGCACAATAGATACTCCGCTATGGCTTACAACAATAATTGCAGATGGGATTGGAGGGGGTATTCAAACCATGGCCACCTTCATCCCCCCCTATTGGTTTTATGTTCCTTTTTTCTGTCCTTTCTTGAAGATTCTGGCTATATGGCCCGTGCCGCATTTGTCATGGACAGGTTCATGCGTTTTATCGGACTACCTGGGAATGCCTTTATCCCTATGCTCGTGGGATTTGGATGTAATGTACCTGCTATCATGGCAACCCGCACTCTTCAAACACAACGGGACAGAATCTTGACCATCATGATGAATCCGTTCATGTCCTGCGGTGCGCGGTTGCCAGTATATGCCCTGTTTGCCGCTGCCTTCTTCCCTCATGGCGGACAAAATCTTGTTTTATTACTATATGTTACCGGGATAGCCATTGCAGTCTTAACTGGCATAATCCTCAGAAATACCCTCTTAAAGGGCGAGATTACTCCCTTTGTAATGGAACTTCCTCCATATCACCTGCCTACACCAAGATCAGTCCTTTTAAGGACCTATGAACGCCTCAAAAGTTTCCTCTTCAGGGCAGGAAAGGTACTGGTCCCCATCATAGTTTTACTCTCATTTTTTAATTCCATTGGTACTGATGGGACTTTCGGGAACGAAAACACCCCCAATTCAGTACTTGCTTCAATGAGTAAAAAAATTGCCCCTGCATTCAGTACAATTGGCATAACTGAAGAAAACTGGCCTGCCACAGTCGGGCTATTCAGTGGTATTTTTGCCAAAGAGGCAGTTGTTGGGACTCTTGATTCTCTTTATAACAACATGGACAAAAAAATCTCTACTGGAGAAATGGACAGTGAAGGGGAAAATGGTTTCAATTTCCTTGCCTCCCTCAAAGAGGCATTTTTGACCATTCCTGAAAACTTAAAAGAGGTTACAAATAGCCTTTTAGATCCCATCGGAATCTCAATAGATTATGCCTCTAACATTGATGAAGCGTCTAAAGAAATGGAAGTCAACAAAAACACCTTTGGATCAATGGTCACCCTATTTGGTAGTAAGATTGCGGCCTTTGCCTATCTCCTTTTTGTGCTCCTGTACTTTCCCTGTAGTGCTGCTATTGCAGCCATTTATAGAGAAACCAATTTAAAGTGGACCCTATTTGGCGGTTTTTGGACCACCTTTATGGCATGGACTACTTCAACTATCTTCTATCAGTCCGCCACATTTAATCAGCATCCTCATTCATCCATGTTCTGGATAATAATTTGCGTGTCTTTGTTCCTGGGTATCGTAGGCCTGCTCTATTTAATAGGCTCCAAGAGAAGCGCTTGCCAGGAAGCTACGGCGATGCTTGAGAGCTAAATATAGTCTTCTTAATTACTTTTGAGAGGTATATAAAAATGGATCCAATTCAGTTAAAAAATTATCTCAAGAAGAGGAAGATAGCCCCACTTGAAGACATAGTGAATCACTTCAAGGCTGAAGCGTTAGTAGTTGAACTTATGTGTGATCTATGGATACGTAAAGGCAAACTAGTCAAATACACACAAAATTTGGGATGTGCAAAAGGATGCTGCAAGTGTGCCTCGTCAAAAATTACACTTTATGAATGGGTTGATTAGTAATTTTCCCTGTTGTGGCCCCACAAAATCAAGGGGCCACAACAGCTATATCTCACAGGATCTCTATCACGTGTCTTGCAACCCTGTTTGCCTTTTTACCATACATAGATTCCATTCCCATCCTCCACTGGAGCATACATCCAGAACAGGTGGTAACCAAAAGGTCTGCTCCTGAACTCTCAAATTCGCTCATAGCACGTTTAAAGATCTCCTGGCTCCATTGTGAAAATTTCATTGAAAACGTGCCTCCATGTCCGCAACAAACTGATATCCTGGCCATAACCTCATGACCATAATCTTTTAGAAGATGTTCGATCCCTTCAGACTTATTAGATCCCAAAAACCTTTCATGACACGGACTGTGAATGGCTACCTTAAGGCCTTTAGATACCTTATTTGTCATGCGATGAGAGCCTATCCCTACTAGGAATTCGCCCACATCAATCAGCATCTCAGCAGCGGCCTTTGCCCGCTCAAACTCAGAAGAGCCCTCTGAAAATGCCAAGGGCCATATTTTTTTTATAGTGTAGGCACAACTTGAACACAGGGTAATTATGGCTCCGGTATCCCTTTCAAGCAGGCAATCGAGATTCCTTTTTACAAGACTCCTAAAGGCATCCTTCCAGCCTGCACTCCACGCTGGAAGTCCACAACACACCTGGGCCTCTGGAACCCTGACCTTATTTCCCAAAAAACTAAGCCCCTGCTCTGGGATATGTGGCAACAGATAATTTTGGACGCATCCAACAAAAAAGCTTATCCTCTTGTCCCCAGACCTCAGTTTAGGAACTCTCTTCCTTTTTACGGTTTCAACAAATGACCGTTTGGGAAAACTGGGGGTTCCCCACGGTGTCATCTTGATGATTCTAGAGGCCAGCCCTGAACCAATTGGGAGTTTCGAGATACGTTTTATAAAAAAATCACTCAGTCCGGGCCGTGATACCACAAATTTTATTATTTCATCCCAATTACCATGTGATTCAGTAGTTGAACGGATCTCTCTAACGAGACGCCCAACCTCTGCCTCAGATGGACACAAGGACTCACATGCCCCGCACTGGAGACATGCACCGATAGTCTCAAGGGTCTCTTCTTCAGAGGACAAAGCCGAAGTGCAGGCTGAAATCAGGTGATATTTTCCCCTTGGAGAAAGCCGCTCGTTTAACGCAACCGAATAAACAGGGCAAAATGAATGACACTTTCCGCATCTCGAACACTTATTCATTGGCTAATCATCGTACTCCATCACTGGATGTCACAAAGGCCATCTACTGTAGGGGTCAATGTGTAAGCACATACTATTTTTGGGGCACCTCTTTAGGTGAAGTAGCTTTTTTTAGTAATTCTATAAATGGATTCGGAGTACTAGGCACAACACGCTGAGTGGAGTTTTCTCCCCTTTCCTTTAAATGCATGGATTTTCTCTTTTTGGCCTCCTCTAAGGCCTTTAAAAAGGGATTGGGACTACTGGATAATACCTGGTACTTTTTCTTTAAGGCCTCAATATCGGCTTGTACGCCTTTGTCCGCTGGAAAATGAGCATATAGATAATACAAGGTGTTATGTAGCCTTAGGATGGATCCATCTTTAGCAACAGCCACCTCTGCAAATCCAACCCCCTTCCCCTTTGGCAATGTAGAGAGCACATAGGTCCCACCCTCTTTAATGGGATTGGTTCGTGTTGGGCCTGTGCCACTAAGTATACCGATGTCCACACTTGGAATCCCTTTAAGCAATTGCATGAACCTAGTCTGATCAAGGTCTGTCAAAACCACTATCACATCTGAAATTTTTTCTACTTCCCCAACAACTTTGAGGAGTTCGTCTCTGGGATTCCTAATCTCATATCTGACAGTTTTCTGGTAGCTGTTACCAGAGTCATCAGTAATTCCTATGAATGCAATCCTGACATCATTGACCTTGACTATTTCATAGGGATCAAACAGCCTTTTTGTCCCTGAATAGATATTTGACGAAATCAGTTTGAGACCGTATCTCTTACCAAAGATCTTTAAAAAATCTATTGAAAGGCCGAGATCCTTGTTCCCTACGGCAACACACCTATAGTTCATCTCCTTATAATATCTCATAAGGAGCTTTGCCCTATCTCGTGCCTCAGCAATATGGCCAGCATCTCCGCCAAAGGAATTGCCTGCATCTACCAATATAAGACCTGAATTTTTCTTTAACTCATTACGGATCCAACTGACCCGTCTGGCTATACCGCCAATCTCGCCCTTTCAAGTGGAGCAGGGTTCAAGTTTCCCCCAAGTCCTACCAGTATAGACAATATTAATGATTTTGGCCTGACCCTTTGCAAACGCTGTATTGGCAAAAAATAATGCGATTGCCACCAGGGCTAAGACGACCACATCTGTCCAATTAGCCAATCTCTTCATATCGATCCTCCTCAGAGAAAGTTTCCATCCACCAGGATGCCCAGTGTTCATCCAATATGGCCTCAGCCATTTTTCTGGCACAACTGGTTTTTAAACGCCTTTTAACATGGGGAATCCACTTCTTGGCATCCTCACTGCCAAGATCCATCTTTTCCTTGAGAGATATGAGCATATCCAACTGATCGGCATCCCTTGCAAGCTTCGATTCAATCGTATCTGCCTCCTTCCACTCCTTAAGGATCTTGGCAATCTCCTCGCCTTGATCAAGACCTTCAAGCATGTCACAAATGGCCTTGTCTTCAAGGATCTGTACATATTTTTTATGTACTGCATTTGCGTCACCAGTCCGTGCCTCTGGTAAGTCGTGAAGAAGACACAACAAAAGGAGCCTTTCCACGTTTACTGGCTCATCAATAATCCTGGAAAGGACATATGCTATTATCAAGGTGCCATATGTATGGGCTGCAACGCTCTCCTTTCCCTTTCCAAGAAAGGCATATCCAGTACGAAGGGTGCGTTTTAGCATCATTGCCTCAAATAAAAATTTTGCAGTCCTTTGAGTAGCCATACATTCACTCATGAATCCAAAAACCTCTCCATAAATCTCTCAATGTGTATTCTCTCAAGGCCAGAACCAGATTTCAATGCGATATCGAGCCTTGGAAGATCTTTAATTGCCACAATAAGGGCCCTTTCGTTTTGAAGCATAGAGGCCTTCCAGAGATTGAAAAGGGCATAGGGCTTCATTTTTGCCAAAGGCCATGGAAGTGGCTCTCCAAGCTCATCCTTGATCTTTGGTAGGATCTTTGCCTGAAAAGTATTGTAAGACACCTTATCCGGATCACCAAGGCTATCCCGAAAGATGGTTTTTAACACCAAAATCCTGGCCAACCATGTACTCAACAGTTGCAGTATTGCCAGGGGATGGACCCCGTGATCAAGGAGATTCGCCAATACGATATATGCCTTGGCTCTATCCTTTTTTCCAAGGGCATGGGTAAATTCGTATATCTCTTCCTGCTTGGTCTCAACCGTTAGTTTGGCTACATCCTGAACAGTAATCCTTGTCCTATTACCAACGCCTGAAATCACCTTTTCCAGCTCAGTCTTTATATAGGCAGGGTCTTTGAGATCAATTGAGTTTAAAAACAGCTCCCTTGCGTCATTTGTAATGGTCTTTCCAGCCTCTTTGAGCCAACTGTCTATAAGGGTCCTTGCGCGTTCCACTCGATCCTTTTTTGAAAGGGCGTGGAAACTCAGATCAATAACCAATGAAAATTCATTGAGGATCCCCTTTATTTGTCTGTCTTGCGAAAGGACTTCGTCTTCTACAATGACTAGTGGAGCGGTCTTCTTTTCTTTATTTTTTTTAAACCAGTCAGATAAAAGCGATAGGCCATCTAGGCTGGACTTAGAAAAATTTCTCAAAACTACAATCCGCGCTCCCCCAAGGAGACTCTGACTCTTGAGACGATTTAAAATGGCTTGTGCATTCAGGCCTTCGCAATCAATAAGCTCAACATTTCTATGTGATACTTCTCCAAATACCGAATCAACTATCCGCTCTTCTACTGGGTAAATAAGGGTTCCTGGACCCAAAAGGGCAATATAGATTCCACCAGAGCCTTTACCTTCAAGGAGTTTAAGTACATCCTCAAGGTTAGTTTTCCTTTCCAAGTTCTTTTGACCTCTTTGTTGCCTGGCTTACGGCCTCCATTACCCCAGCCTTAAAGGCAAATTTTTCAAGGGCATGAAGCCCTCTTATGGTAGTGCCTCCGGGGCTGGTTACCATGGCCTCGAGTTTTGATGGATGTTCGTTAAGAATTTGAACAAGACGTGCTGAACCCAAGACTGTCTGCACAGCTAGCTTCTGGGCAACATCTCTTGGAAGGCCCTCCAGGATACCCCCTTCTATCAAGGCTTCTATAAATTTGAAGCAATAGGCTGGACCACTGCCGCTAAGGCCAGTGACGGTGTCCATTAACTCCTCTGGGACAGTGACAGCAATACCAACTGCCTCAAATATCTCACGTACGATTTCAAGGTCTTCTTCACTGGCACTACTTCCTGGGCTGATGGCTGCTGCACCCTCATGGACCAGGGCCGGGGTATTGGGCATCACTCGAACAACTCGAGTACCCGCCTCCAACCTGTCCTCAATAAATTTTGTTGAAATGCCTGCTGCAATGGATACTACTAGGTGTCTCGACTCTATACTTGGTCTTATATCCGCTAAGACCGGCCCCATCACCTGGGGCTTTACAGCAAGCAACACAATATCAACATTTTTTATGCACTCATCATTGGTTTCAAATGTCTTGATACCTGTATCCTTTTCAACGATTGAACGCCTTTCAAAAGATGGATCAGAGGCAAAAATTCCCATTTTATCCAATAGGCCCTTTTCTATAAGCCCTTTAATGAGGGCACTTCCCATCTGTCCTGCACCAATAAATCCTATCTTAAGACCCTTTAGCTTCATTTTTTGACCCCGTTATTTTCAATTTTTCCTAACCACGAAAGGCCTTGACCCTCACCTTATCTGCAAGGCCCTTTCCAATTGCAAGACGTGTCCCTCTGGTATTTATGATTATGGGACCATCACTAGTAATGACCTCAATTACGTCTCCCACCTTTAGTCCCATATCAGTCAGGCGTTTTTGAGCCACTTTTCCACCATCAAAGCCCACTACTTCGAGTCTCTCACCCCTTGCAGCAAGAGTAAGTGGCATTGATGGGGCTTGTCTGGGCACACCTTTAATACAGTCTGGGCACAATCCAAGAACAGTAACTTTATGGAGAATTGGCTGAAAACCATATTTTTCCGATACCCTAATGGTCCTTTCATCAAGGTCTGGATCATCAAATTCAACAATCTTGCCACAATTCGTACAGAGAAGGTGATCATGATCCATACCTACATGAAGATGTTCATAGAGGACTCCCTTGCCATTTAGAAGTATCCTCTGGGCCAGGCCATATCTACAAAGAAGGTCTAAAACCTCGTTAATTACTCCTATAGAAAGATCTCCACCACTTTCCCTGATGCACCGTTCGATGTACTCTGGAGACACGTGACCGTCTTTTTCAAGAAAACAGTCAAGTACTTTCTCTCCACCTTGAGGCAGGCATTCTCCTGTCTCATCAAGCAGCCTAAAAAATTCCTTTTTCTCTTTTTTGTGGAATTCGTCTGGATTCTTTCCTTTCAATTTTAACTCCTATGGGTTAGATCCTAAGTACCACATGCCATCACTTGAGAGTTCCCACAAATAGATTCCTATAATAGTAATGAGGGGAGGAAAATCAAGCATAAAACCCAGGGAATCCAATTCCGTAGCTGACCAGTAGCTAAAAGGGAGATATAAATGAAGGCTCTTTTGATTAACCCATGGATATACGACTTTGCAGCTTATAATTTTTGGATAAGGCCACTAGGTCTTTACAGCGTTGGAGAATGGCTTTGGGAAAGAGGGGTTAATGTCACACTCGTAGACGCACTTTCCCCTTTTAAGGCCCCTGGAAAGTTCAAGCGGACAAAAATCCCTACTCCAGACGTCTTACAAGGCATACCCAGACAATATTCTCGTTATGGAATAAGCGTGGACGAATTCGTTTATAGAATTAAATCCAATTCTCCTTTCGATGTAGTATTCGTGACCTCATCCATGTCTTATTGGTACCCTGGAGTCCAGAAGGCGATCTCCCTAGTAAAAGAGCTCTTTCCCCACATACCAGTGGTCTTAGGTGGGGTATACGCAACACTTTGGTATGATCATGCCAATACAAAAACCGGCGCAGATCTCGTGCTAAGGGGACCTATTGAGAAAAACGAACAACAACTCTCTCTTTTCCTCAATATCCCACTTAGAAGAGTTCGAAAAAAAAGACCTTGGTATCTACTTGGACTCCACGATGGCGTCCCCTAT
Source organism: Dissulfuribacter thermophilus (assembly GCF_001687335.1). Lineage (NCBI taxonomy): Bacteria > Pseudomonadati > Thermodesulfobacteriota > Dissulfuribacteria > Dissulfuribacterales > Dissulfuribacteraceae > Dissulfuribacter > Dissulfuribacter thermophilus. Next base: position 28,427 of record NZ_MAGO01000005.1, read on the forward strand.
GCCGGAATAAGGACTGCCACGGGGTGTCCTTTTCGGTGTACCTATTGTGGTTCATTTGAGATCTCAGGCCCATACGCTCCAAAGAAGTGTGAAGAGGTCATAGACGAACTAACCTATCTTTATAAAGAAGGTGTAGGTGAAATCGCGTTTTACGATGATGCTCTCTTAGTGGATTTTGAATCGAGACTTGGCCCAATACTAGAGGGGATACTGGAAAGGAGCTTACATTTCAAATTCCATACCCCCAACGGTCTCCATGCTCGCTACTTGAATAAAAAGGTCGCTAGATATATGAAGAAGGCGGGTTTTCAGACCATTAGACTGAGCCTGGAGACTACCTCTATTGCCAGGCAAAAGGCCACCGGGGGAAAGGTTAGCAATGAGGCAGTAGTAGAGGCAGTTAAAAATCTTTTGGATGCAGGAATAGACAAAGATGCAATAGGGATATATCTTCTTGTGGGTCTTCCAGGCCAAGACTCCGATGAGGTCAGGGCCTCTATTGAATTTGTCAAATCTCTCGGGGTACGGCCGTATCTTGCTGAATTTTCGCCAATTCCTGGCACTATTGAATGGCAAAAATTGGTTGAGATGCGCGTGATTCCAAGGGATCTTGACCCATTGTTAACCAATAATACAGTATTTTTTAGACTCTATTCCCAAATAGGAGAAGAGGATTGGAAGGATTTTACAGCCAGGAGAATGAATCTATAAACATTGTTCTTGTAAATCCAGAAATACCTCCTAATACAGGCAATATTGCCCGTCTTTGCGGTGCAACAAAGAGCACGCTACACCTAGTCCATCCCCTTGGATTTAAAATAGATGACAAGCACCTGAGGCGTGCTGGCCTAGATTATTGGGACAAGGTCGAAATTATTCACCATGAATCACTAGATAGCTTTCTTGAAACCTATGACGATTCAAAATTTCTGTTGTTTTCTGCCAGGGGGTCAAGGCCATACACTGAGTCTCACTTTGAACCTGGATGTTTTCTCATATTTGGAAGCGAGACCAAGGGGCTTCCTGAGCACCTCTTAAAGAAATATCAAGATAAGACCTTTTATATTCCCATATGGGGGAGGGTGCGTAGTCTCAATCTTTCAACTGCAGTTGGAATCGTTGCCTATGAAGCCTATAGGAACATAGGCTTTGGAAGGCATTGGCGAATTCCAGTGGATCAGTCTTGACCAGATTGAGAGATCTCTTTTACAGTCCTATAAACTGACTTAAAGGTTTCATCAAAAGTAGCTGGGGTCACCTTTCCCATCTCGATAAATTTTACCACTATTTCCTTAGTAACCTCTAAAAGCACCTCATCTTTTCCATGTCTTATGGTATTTCCTGGCATCATTGCCTTTAATTTCTTATCCATATTACACCCCGAGCTAAATCCTGCCTGGCATATGCTAGAAAATAAATGATATTGAAGACCAATCCAAAAAAAAGCCGGACACTTGGTCCGGCCTGAATTTACTTTCTGGTGGAGCTGAGCGGGATCGAACCGCTGACCTCGTGAATGCCATTCACGCGCTCTCCCAACTGAGCTACAGCCCCGTATTCGCCCAGACAAATAACACATTGTTTCCATAAGGTCAAGGCAAGTTTTATAAACTTTTACGCCTTCCGATCAATTATCAATCCCTGGTGGGAGTCACCTGAAAGAATTTCGAGGACCTGTTCAGGTGGTATTTCCCGCAAAACACGTCCTGTGTTCTTATCTTTCACAAATACCACAAGCACCCCTGCATCCCTGTTAAACTTCCAGTCTACCTCAACATTGGGGACATCTTTTAGCTCTGCATTTAACATCTCAGTGGCATTCTTTGCATCCTTTTCAGTTAAAGAAAATAGCCCTTTTTGAGTCTCTCTATTGGTCTCTAAGAGGTTCTTCAACTCCCCTTCTTTGGTTTCAACTACAGGCCTTATGGAAGGGGCACTCTTTCTATCTGCCTTCAGTGATGTACCTTGAGTAGGTATAAGGCCAGGTATGTCAATGCCTTTGGGCTCCATTTCTCATCCCCAATTGTCGATACTTTCTCTTACATTAATTATCGACACAATTGGTCTCGGCATTAAAAAATCCTCAATACTGACAAAGGGTCCACCCGCATACCATATAAACTTATACCCCAATGCAGATGCGGCCCCGTCGCCCTTCCAGTCATCCCAGAAAGTCCAATCTTTTCTCCTTTTTGGACTATCTGTCCGGTATGCACAAACGTCTTATCGAGATGGGCGTAAATAGAATAGAGTCCCAGTCCATGATTGATGACAACGGTCTTTCCACTTAAATAACAGTCCCTAACAAGGACTATACGTCCTGAATTCGATGCAAGGACCGGTGTCCCGCGTTGGGCCGAAAGGTCAACTCCAGAATGGGGATTCCTGGGTTTTCTATTAAAATAACGTCTTAGGCCAAAAGGGCTTTTTATTTGGCCTGGAACTGGCTTTATGAAATGACCATCAAAAAATTTGTTGAAACTAACAGATGAAAGCGCGCTTCTAATTGCCCTTTGATCCTCCAAAACCCTCTTTAAAATGGGCTTTGGAAATTCCACCATCTTTTCAGGGACCTTTAAAAATTCCTTAGGATAGTCTTTCTTATAGACCATGATTGGTACAGTCCATATGCCCTTTTCTCCCCCCTTTTCCCACCTCAAGGTAAGGAGCCTTAGCCCTGTTTTTTCATTTAAACCAGCTCCCAGCAGGCACCAATATGACGTCTTATCTTTTACATAAGGGATTTCCTTTCCAAGAAAATTACAGGAAAGGAGTCTTATCTCTGGTGAGGTTGGCCTAATAAAGACCTTCACCATCTCTCCTTGATAAACCTTTTTCGGCAACAGTCTTATTGAAAAGACCTGTTCCCTTGACTCAGCAACTTCGTAAATTGCCAGAAAAATGGCGAAAAATAGGGTCAAACAAACACACAGTCTCCTCAAGAAGAGGTCTCTTCCACGATACATTTGATCCTACCCTTATATGGCCTTATAAAAAGCCTTTGCCCCTGGGTTACATCAGCGCCTTTTTTTACTACCGCGCCATCTTCATCTGTTACTATCGAATATCCCCTCGAAAGCACCTTGAGAGGACTAAGGGCCTCTAAACTGGCTGTAAGGCGTTCAAACCTCTGCCTTTTATCCTCTACAGACAATCCAATAGCCTTTTTCAGAGAGTTTTCAATATCCCTTACTATTCCCTGATAACGATTCAGCACACGTGCAAACGCCCTATCCTTCCGAAAGGTCAATTCGTCGATTAATATCCTTTTTTCATAGATCCTTGCCATCGGGTCCTTTAGCCTCTTTGAGACCCTCATGAGTTGATCTCTATGAACATAGATCTTATTACGAAGTTCCTTTGAAAGGCGTAAACTCAAGTGCGCAAGCCTCTCAGCATACTCATTTAGTTCAGGAAACAGTACCTGTGCAGCGGCCGTTGGAGTTTGTGCGCGTATGTCCGCAACAAAATCAGCTATGGTAAAGTCTACCTCATGCCCAACAGCAGAGATTATGGGAATAGAGCATTTAAATATCCTTCTGGCCAAGAGCTCGCTATTATAGGCCCACAGGTCTTCTCGGGAACCGCCTCCCCTGGTAATCACTATTACATCCCTAGAAGTAGCGATCTGTTCGATGGCATCGATCGCCTCTATTATCTCTTGGTCAGCTCCATCTCCCTGGACTCTCGTAGGGCATAGAATAATTTCGCCAGTCACCAGTCTTTGCCTGGCAGTCTTAATAAAGTCTCTAATGGCGGCACCTGTGGGAGAGGTTACGACAAATATCCTTTCTGGAAACTGGGGAATTGGCTTCTTTACATCAGGATCAAACAGTCCTTCTTTTTGAAGCTTCACCTTCAACTCCTCAAAGGCCCTTTCAAGCATCCCAAGGCCATAGGGGACCACACTGTCTACCAAGATCTGGAGATCACCCCTTGGTGTGTAGATAGTGGGCCTTCCATGGACTATGACCTCTTCTCCATCTTTAGGGGTATATCCCGAACGTAGCCTCTGGCCGTGGAACATCACTGCCCTTAGTTGGGCCTCATCATCTTTTAGAGTAAAATAGCAGTGACCTGAACGTGGAAGGGCCAGATTGGACACCTCCCCCCTTATGCTTACATAAGGGAACTCATCTTCAAGGAATCCTTTGGCCTGACCTAGAAATTCCTTTACAGAAATATGAGAGCCTTTGTGGTCGTCAACCCTTTCACGGATTTCTTTGATGGCCTCTTCTGGAAATAGTTCAAGAAATTGATTATCAGTCATTTTTTTAAAACTTTAAAACTATGGCAATCTGAATACTAAATGATTAGAATTTCCTTCGAATATCGTAAAAATCCTGCAATTTGCCAGTCCACCTTTGAGACATGGCAGTGGGGGGCAAAGACGAACTAACATACTTCACCCCCCAAAAACGCGCCAGATCGGTAAAATTACCAATCCCGAAGGTGCCGAATGCGAGGGGGAATTAATAAATGATAAATTCATCATGTCAATGAATTTATTGACTGCATTAGATGTAAAAATTTTTTCCTGACATTCGGCTTGCAGGATTTAGGTGTCGTTTTTTCGAATATGTATGTTACTTTCACATCTTGTCAATAGAATTTTAAAAGGAGGTAATTATGTCTGAAAAGGCAGTCCTTCCTGAAGTCACATTTACAACCTTTATCATGTCGCTCAACACATCTTGTTTGGTATGTCTTGGAGAACTTCCAGAGCCTAGCTCTGGTGAAACCAAAAAAGACCTGGCCTGCGCCAAGCACACCATTGACACCCTAGAGATGTTGAAGCAAAAAACAAAAGGCAATCTCGAGAAAGAAGAAGAAGATTTACTAAGCCATATTTTGTACGATCTTAAAATGAGATATGTAAAAGCCCTAAAGTAATGAATCAGGTAATAGCTACAAAAGCCCCAGCAAAAATCAATTGTTTCTTAAAAATTATGGGAAGGCTTCCCAACGGCTATCACACAATTTACACCCTTTTTAGGAAGATTAGCCTATGGGATCAATTGACCATTGGGGTAAATTATGCTGGAAGTTCGCCTAAGATAGAAGTCCGTTGCCATGGCTTAAGTGGTATACCCAATGGTAGAGATAACCTTGCTTTTAAGGCTGCTGATCTCTTCATGAAAAAGACAGGGATCATGTTAGATGTCAGAATCGATATTAAAAAGACCATTCCCCCAGGGGCTGGACTAGGTGGCGGCAGCAGCGATGCATCCTGTGTGCTCCGTTCGTTGAATACAATTACAGGAAATCCCCTATCGCAGACAGAACTCCTGAAACTTGCCTCGTCAATCGGAGCAGATTGTCCTTTCTTTTTATTAGAGGCCTCATCAGCAGTGGGACTTGGGATTGGAGATGACCTCTATCCAGTAAAAATTCCTAAACAGTATTTTGTTTTAATTTTTCCAAATTTTTTTGTAAATACCAGATGGGCTTATGCCCATTATGTATTGACAAAAAGTGAAGATGAAATTAGTTTTGTGCCAGAAAAATTAGCTGACTTCATGCACTGGGCAAATGACCTCGAGGGGGTTGTTTTAAAAAAATATCCAGTGCTAAAAACGTACAAAAAACAGTTAATTAATCATGGAGCAAAAATTGCTCTCATGACTGGTAGTGGCTCAACAATTTTTGGCCTTTTTTCAAACCTAGATGCGGCTCAGAGGGCCAAAGAGGCCATATCAAGAGACTTCGAAATTCACGAGCCACTAAATGTGGAGTTAGCAGAGAGCCTTTAAAAATTTATAGTAAGACGAATTAACGGTTGGGGTGTCGTCAAGTGGTAAGACACGGGTCTTTGGAACCCGCATTCGGAGGTTCGAATCCTCCCACCCCAGCCAATTTTTTTATTTTATTCATAGGGGTGAGGTGAAATGCCCATTAACAAGATCAAGATTTTTACTGGAAACGCCAATCCAAAGCTTGCACAAAAGATCTGCGATTATTTGGGCCTCCCCATGGGTAGGGCATCAGTCAAGACCTTCAGTGACGGTGAAGTTTTTGTAGAAATAGGGGAAAATGTTAGAGGAGCAGATGTATTCGTAATTCAGCCAACATGCCCCCCAGTTAACCATAATTTAATGGAACTCCTTATAATGATTGATGCCTTAAGACGGGCTTCATCACGCAGAATCACTGCGGTAATCCCATATTATGGTTATGCCAGACAAGATAGAAAGGCTGCCCCTAGGGTTCCCATCAGTGCAAAGCTCGTAGCAGACATAATTACCACTGCCGGAGCAAGGCGGGTACTTGCAGTTGATTTACATGCGGGCCAGATTCAGGGATTTTTTAGTATACCAGTGGATCATCTCTATGCAGCTCCAGTCCTCCTTGAACACCTAAAAAAATTTAAAGAAGGCGAAATTGTCATGGTCTCGCCGGACGCAGGCGGTGTGGAAAGGACAAGGGCCTTTGCAAAGCGCCTTGGGGCAGGGCTCGCCATTATTGACAAGCGTAGAGAAAGGCCCAACGAAAGCCAGGTCATGCACATTATCGGTGACGTCAAGGACAAAATCGCTATTATTTTAGATGATATGGTTGACACAGCAGGCACTTTGTGCCATGCTGCTCAGGCTTTAAAAGAACATGGGGCACGGGAGGTCCACGGATGCGCCACTCATCCAGTCCTTTCCGGGCCTGCTATACAACGCATTAGGGATTCTGTGTTGGAATCCCTTATAGTAACTGACACTATCCCTCTGACTGAGGAGGCAAAAGGACTGGACAAAATTAAGGTCCTTTCTGTTGCAGACCTTCTGGGAGAGGCTATAAGAAGAATACATAATGATGACTCTGTAAGTTCATTATTCGTTTAAAAACTTTGTGCTAAGAGAGGTCTTTAACAATGTTAAGGTTTGAATTGGATGCGTCGGTGAGAGAAAAAACAGGCAAAGGTGTCGCCAGGAAATTGAGAGCAGATGGCCAAATTCCAAGCATCATTTATGGTCCCGGGATTCAGCCTGTTCCTCTGGCCATCAATGCCCATGAATTTAAAAAATTGCTCATCAAGGCAAAGGGAGAAAGGATTCTCTTTACACTCAACCTCCAAAACAACGGTTCCAGTGAACAACGCCTTGCGCTCATTAAAGAGCTTCAACGTCACCCAGTGAACGACTCCATTAGGCACGTAGACTTCTATGAAGTTGCCATGGACAGAGAACTCCATATTGAGGTCCCTGTAAAGCTAGTTGGCAAGGCACGGGGAGTGGAAGTGGAAAAAGGAGTTCTTGAGATCAAGAGAAGGACCTTGGAAGTGGCATGTCTGCCCACCAATATCCCCGATGAAATTGAAGTTGACGTTACAGATCTTGGTCTTGGAGAGGCAATACACATTGGTGATGTAACGCCACCTGAGGGTGTAAGAATTGTCGATCCTCCAAGACTCACTATTGTCACCATCGTTGGTTCAGGCGTAAGCACAACAGAAGAGGAAGGCGAAGAGGAGGCTGATACTGAATAGGCCCAAAAATCTCATTATCGGACTAGGTAATCCAGGAAGGTGTTATGAGAAAACCCGCCACAATGCGGGTTTTCTTTTGTGTGAACACATAAGGGAATTTTACGGCCTTCCTCCCTTCGAAGATATTGAGCGTTTTAAAGGAGAGTACACCGAGGGGCTGATTAAAGGCAATCCCATCACACTCTTTAGGCCCTTAACATACATGAACAAAAGTGGGGAGGCCGTTGCCCCCCTTGTAAATTATTATAAAATTGATCTTCAAAATGTCTTGGTCTGCTACGACGATCTGGATCTTCCTCTGGGGAAAATAAGATTTGCACGATCTGGTGGCTCAGGAGGACACAGAGGTATCGAATCCATAATAGGACAATTGGGCACCAAAAGTTTTCCTCGCCTCAGAATTGGAATCGGCCGTCCACCTGAAGCTTTAGCAGTCAAAGAATACGTCCTTCAATCTTTTTGGGGTGATCAACTCACAATCATAGAAAAGGTCCTTGATCTTGCCAAGGACGGGGTTGTGTGCTTTCTTGAAAAAGGCATTACAGAGGCCATGAATTCCTATAATGGAAGGATCATAGAGCAATGAAACGTATTTTCTATACAATAGTATTTATTTTGATTCTTTCTGTCCTCGGAGTCATAGGCTATTTTGGCTCTATTGTCCTTGAAGGGGATAGTCCTCAAATCACAATCAACTCCCCAACAAAATACCTCAGCAAAAATAGCCCGATAATCATAACTGCAAAGGATTCAAAAGCAGGCCTAAGGAGTATCTCCATCTCCATTGTCCAAGGAGATAATCAAATCCAACTGGGCCAAAAAGTATTCCCCATTGATAGATGGTGGGAGGGATCCAGCGTAAAAGAGACAACTGTCTCGTGGAACGTGGATCCAAAGGCGCTGAATCTCAAAGAAGGGCCCTCCACTCTAGTCGTAGTTGCCAGAGATGCCAGCTTCAGGAGCGAATTCAAGGGCAATGCAATTACCGTCAAAAAAGAAATTATCATCGACACCACCCCCCCAAGGATCTCTGTCTTGAGTCGTGTCCACAATGTGAGAATTGGCGGTAGTGGGCTTGTTACATTTAAAGTGAATGAGCCGGTGAAAAAGGCCGGTGTCTTGGTTGGAAATCACTTTTTTAAGCCATTTAACAGGGAAAAGGACAACACCTATTCCTGTCTTTTCGCAGTCCCGGCCCTTGCCCCAAAATCCCAGCAAGGCATATTTCTCATTGCAATCGACATGGCCGGTAATGAACAAAAAAGGGGATTTTATTATGACCTTTTACCCTTTAGGCCCGTTAAAGATACCATACGGATATCAGAAAATTTTCTACGCAGAAAAATGCCGGAATTCTCTCAACTCATTGGACAGGATTCAAAAGACCTATTAAGCGTCTTTTTAAAGGTCAATAATGATCTGAGAAAGCAGAACAACGATCGCTTGCTGTCCTTTTGCCAAAAGGTCTCTGGTCCTCCAATGTGGAAAAATGGCTTTAAGGCCCTACCAAATGCGGCAAAGCGGGCCGGATTTGCTGATGAAAGACACTACTATTACAGGGGCAAGGAGATAGATCAGGCAAATCACATGGGAATAGATTTGGCCTCTATAAAAAATGCACCTGTACCTGCAGCCAACTCCGGAACCGTTGTATTTGCCGGAGACCTAGGGATCTATGGAAATACCGTGATAATCGACCACGGTGCAGGACTTTATACATCATATTCTCACCTTGGAGACATGACAGTGAGCCCTGGGGAGGTGGTAGACAAGGGTTATATCATTGGCAAAACCGATACAACTGGCCTTGCAGGGGGAGATCACCTTCATTTTGCCACTATAGTTCAGGGGGTATTTGTAAATCCCCTAGAATGGCTAGACGCAAGGTGGATTAAAGATCATATAGACAAAAACATGTAACCTAAATCCTGCACGGCAAAAGGGGCAAAAATGATTTTTGAACATTATATTAGCCTGTTGCTTGACAAAAGCCAGCGATTTAACCTTCATTGTTTTGGTGAAAACAGAACTCGTTTGTTTTTGCCCCCTTTTGCCGCTCTTCAAGAGTGGCGATTTTACCCAATCGTCTTTGTTGTTCGGGGCTCTAAGTATCTAAGTACGTCTTCGCCCCTCGCTCCTAAAATCTTGGGCAAACTCGCCAATTGCAGGATTTAGGTGTCAACAAAAATCTTATTATGCGTTTCCAAAGCAAAATAATTCATTTTCGACTTTCCAAGGCCTTTAGGATTTTGGTCTGTGCAGTCCTCTGTATCCTGACCCTTTCAGGCTTTAAGGCACCTAGTCCAGAAAAAATCAAACAGGATTTGAAAAAAGAGCTAGAGAAGATAAAAGAGCTCAGTCCAAGGGCGAAAATGAGGAAAGTGTGGCTCACTAACCTCAACCTCGCCAAAGAGGTTAGAAAAAAAGCCCTATATGAGAGTGCCGAAGGGTTTGCCCCTAAATTATTTAAAGAAGGGGAATACTTATTGAATCTATCCTATGAGTATGCAAAGAAAGGCGAATACAGAAAGGCAGAATACCTGGCGAGAAAGGCAAAAGATGCATTTGATAAGGCTCTAGAGGCTGCCAAGGAAAACAGGGCCCAGGAAATCAAAAAAAGGGAAGAAGCCTATAAAAAAATAAAAAAACGGATAGAGGAACTAGAAAAATCCAGAGACAAAAATAGAGTTAAGGAGCTCAGCCTTCAAGCAATACTCCTTAATCAGGCCCTTAAAGCAGAGGACCTCGAGGAGTTCGACAAACTCAAACGCTCTATAGAAAAAAGGCTTAGTGCATTTAAAAAGGCAGACTAAAATCCTAGAAACCTTCTTCCAGGAGCTTTCTTTCCAAAAATTCACATTCTAGTGGAGTGAGGTCAAAACGCCTCTGTGCCTCTTCAACCACTTCACGCCTGGTCTTATTCTTGTCTTCTTTAAAGGTCTCTAATATCCATCGAACTGCCTTCCGAATCCGTTCTCCTTCTGGAAGGACTCCTTCACTAGACATGCCTAATTCCTCCTTTTAGGATTTAGTGTTTTTCGCTGCGCTCAATTCAGCCTACCCATTCTTCCTTCAACTCAAAAGTCAAAACTCAAAACTTCTCCTTTAAGACGGCTTAATATCTACATATTTGAGATAGGGGGCGCGTTTTTTCAATATTGCCTCCATCTCGTCGATCTTTGCTCCAACCGTTCTCGTAACCCGATTTGCAAATGCCGCACAGAACTGTAAAAAGTCTCCAAAATCCTCTATGTCTTCAAAGTCGTCTCGGAGACTCTCTTCCATCTCTCTAACCAATAAATAACCATTTATTTCAACCTCTGCACGAAGCCTGTGCTCATCAGGTGTGAGCACTATCATCCTCACCTCTTTGATGTCCTCTACAAGGGGAAGTTCTTCGAGGTACTGCCTGACCTCCTCTTGGAGTTTTTCAGGGCTGGCCCTTTCAATCAAATAGCTCAAATTCTCTTTAATCAGTATAACGGCAATTATAGCGAGCATTATACCCACGATTATGGAACCATAAGAGTCCCAATATATATTGCCTGTTAATTTGGTAAGAATGATTGCTCCTGTGGCCAAAAAGACACCAAAAACCGCGGCAGTGTCCTCTAAAAGTACGGCTAGGTTAGCAGTATCTGCCTCTTTGCGTTCGAACCAGGCAATTAAAAGTGTAGTACTCTCGAGAATAAACGAGGCCATTAGAACCAGAGCAGTCCATTTATTGATTTCTGGTTGTTTTGGATGAATAAGCCCCTCGATACCGTGGTAGATGGTAACTCCTGCACCTACAAAAAAAATTCCACACGCAGAGATAAGCCCCCATACAAACCTCTCCTGACCTCTCCCCAAAGGGAATTCTTTTGATGGCCCTATGCGACTTCGTCGAATGCCTACCCATAGCAACGCCTGGTTCAAAGTGTCTGCGAGGGAGTGGATGGCCTCTGCAAACATCGAGGCGCTTCCTCCAGTAAAGGCTACAGCAAATTTCATGAAGCACACTACTGTATTTCCCAATATGGCAAACTTTACTGCTTTCATATCAAAAACTACCTCTTTTTTTAGAGAACCATGCCCGTGAAACATCATTTCATTGCCAAAGGGGCCTACTGTTATCGTCTTTTTTATGTCCCTCAAAAACCGTCTTGGACGTTTGATAGTTAGGGTACAAGTGTCCTTGGGGCCCTTAAAAAGGAGTGCTATCTTCAAATCCTCTATGGACCTAATGGGTTCACCATCAAAGCCCAGTAACTGATCTCCTTTCTTTAACCCAGCCTTAAAAGCGGCACTATGAGGCATGACCTTTTTAATAGTGATAGGTTTGCCAGGAGTGACATCTAGGATAACCCCAAGACGGGCGCTAAAGGGTTTGGGAACAAATGGAGGGAATATAAAATAGTCGGCCATAGTAGGATCAGAAATATCTCCTGTAGCCGCAAGGATAGCAGTCTTGACATCGGCCCTGCGTTTAACCCTGCTTGGGATACCATATCCAAATCCAATGTGACCAATGCCAGCGAGGACCACCATCTTTGTCCCAGGATGGGCCTTAAGATATTCTACCACGCTCTTGGCCATTGTTTCATCCCATAGTATCTGGGCCTGATAGAAATATTCGAAGTTTCCTAACTGATTGTCTTCATGGGCATCGAAAATGACCTTAAGGCTCTTTTTATAGGCCTCGTTACTAATATCCAGGCTCTTTGGAATGAGTTTTTTTTCTTCTTCTGACAATGACTCAATCCCACAACGTGCGACCTTTTTAGAGATTTCTTTTTTAAGATTGAGTGCAATTACAGGGATCTTTTTCTCTCTGCAAAATCTTAGAATTGGCCTATAGAGCACGTAATCATATCCCCACCTGGAAAAGTATTCACTTTGCCTCAAAAATTCCTTTTCAGTTATCGTTCCCCTTATGAACTTGTCCAGCACCTCTTGAAAAGGCCTCTGAAACATCTCCATTCCCACTGCTACCTTAAATCCCCGCTCTACAAGCCCACGAATAACCTCGAGCTGCGCAAGGTGATGGGCATACTGATCATGTTCTTCTCCTACAAACACAACATCAGCAGTCTTTATTCTGTCTATGATTGTGGAGAGATCAGAGAGATCGCTTGAGGCTATACCCAGGATCGGGGCCTTCAAATCTGCCTCAATACCTCGATCCCCTCTTGCCTTTTCCTTTTTCACAACCACTCCGTCTTTAACTTCTATGTAGTTATAACGACCATAGTGAGGAATCTTTCTGATGATTGCCTGAAGATCCTGTTTGTTCTCAAACCTCAAAATACCAATCACTTTTTCAGGGTTTAAGGGATTTTGAAAAATCTTGATAAAACTGCCCGATGGAAGGGCTGAAAAATCTGGGTTTAGGCCTAAAATATCTTCTGGCGGTTCTCCAACGAACAGTATTGAAGATTCAGTCAATATCTCCCTACTAACTCCGCCAGGACCAAGTTTATGAAAGCCATCTATATGTAAATTCTCATTTGAATACACATATTTTTTTTCATCTCCCAATAGCCTGGAAATAGTCGTAGGAAATTCAGAAGAGGACAGAGTCCTAAAAAGGTCAAAGCCCGGGTCTATAATAATTTTTGTGGGGATGTCTTCTGAATCAATCTCAATGGTTACATGTCTCCTTGAGGTTGAAGTCCTCACCGTTCTATCTAATACCACGGTTGGAGTCACGATGAGAATTGGAACATCCAACAGATAAGGATGTGCCTGAAACTGCACTATATCAAAACTTACCTTGTAGTTCCCAGTCTTTTCCCTGGTCAGTGTCTGTCTCTCGATCCCGAGGCTGGGTATGTCGTTTCTCGTGATCCACTGATGAAAAAACTGAGAAAGATCCTCTTTTGATACCTCTTCAAAGACCTTCTCAATATCCTTCCACCCAGCCTTTTTAAAAGAATATTCTTTTATAAATTTCTTTAGTCCACGATAAAATATCTGGTCTCCAAGTTTCACTCTAAGCATGTGAAACACCATGGCTCCCTTTCCATAGCCCACTGCCTTGGTGGCCCTGTCTGATCTAAACTTAAAATCTGAGAGGGAAATGGCGTTACCTTGATGAACATAGCTTTGGTAATCTATGAGAGTATCGTGTCTGTAATCCCTATCTTCACCTTTTTTTTCGCTGAAATAGTAGTCAGCTACGTACGTTGTGAGTCCCTCACACCAATTGCCCTCTCTGATGTCAACGTACAGGCTGTTTCCAAACCAAGAGTGAGCAATTTCATGGCCCAATGATTGTTCTACCATAAAGGGGTACTCTAGGAGTTGCTGACCCACTAAGGTCATAGTTGCCATACTGAAACCAGTGGGGAACTCGTTTTCTACAATCGAAAACCTCTTAAATGGAAAGGGACCAAATCTATTCTCAAAATCCCTGATATAATCAATAGTCTTATCTATATAAGAAACAGAAAGACCTTTGTGTTCTTCAAAGAAATAGGTGTTAATTTTTATTCCATCAAAGTCTTTTGAAAAGACAACGTACCTTCCAATGACAAGAGTTACATCTTGTCTTGGATGGGGGAACTTAAAGAAAAAGGTATTTCCCCCGCTTTGATTTTTTACTACCTCCACATCATCGGACTCTGATACCACCTCAAGGCCAGAGGGCACTGTGACCTGAAGTTCATAGAGGGCAAGTGTTGTGGGAGCAGCATACCAGCTACCAATGAGGGCAACATTTTTCCGGATGAAACCAATCTGTTTTTCTATTGTATGCTCATAGCCCTCATTACATTCTTTTTTATTTAAGTGCATGATATGGCCATTAATTTCAACATCAATGCCCTCATTACACCTAATTATCTCTCTACCTTTGAGGATACCTGTGGCCTCATCGTATTCAACAATTATTGAGACTTTAGGTAAAGAATTATTATAAGTGCCTTGATAGTTTTTAGCGGTCACTAATGGAGGATAAAAAAGCATAAGAAAAAATAGAAAATTGAGGAAAGACACACTATGAAAGGGTCTTGTTTTGCCTGGCATCATCTTATTTGTCTCCTTTCCTGTATCAACGCCATGCTACCTAAATCCTGCACGGTACGCCCCCTTTTGCAATAAAATTCGAATTTTTCTTAAAGCCAATATACATAACAAATGGCCACTACTATAACGCTTACCACCCTAAGAGTTTGCCCAGTTACCAGTAGTTTAATGCCCATGGCTGGCCTGTATATGCCAAGATATCTTGGGAGTTGATGGCGAATTGCCCTAAAAGGCGTTGCAATAACATTGCCGAGGACTAAGGCCAAAACCGTCTCTTTCACAGTCAAAATGCCTGAATGAAGCATAGCTCCGGCTGCAGCTGCGCCTGCAGTAAATTCGGCAATTATAGTAAAGGCCACTACTGAAACACTCTCTACTGGAAAACCCTGAAGCTGTATAAAGAACGCACTCTTTTCCTGCAACCAGTCAAACACTCCGACCTCTTGGGCCAGAACCACTCCTAGATAGATTGGAATGGTGAAGACAACGATCCTAGTCAATCTCGTCTTCAGATATCTTTTTATAAGGGTAATTGCCTTTCCAAGGCCGTCTTTTTCTTGTTCCTCTGCCCTGGGAACCGATGCCGGCCCATGGTTTCTCTGGGCCCTATTTCTCACTAAAATAAGTCTCCCGCACAGCGTGATCACGATCGTCCTCAGTAGAGCAGCAGAAAAGGTTATCAAGAGATATATGGCCCCTGCCCTTCCAACCAGTGGCACGATTATGGCGATAGTTGTTGGCAGATGTAAAAAATAGCTCGGCAGACCGGTATTCAAGAGGTTTGCTAGGAACAATTCCCTTTCGGTAATCTTGTTTTCCTCATAGGCATTTAAGAGCATAGTATTGGCTGCGACGCCAGATAGAAATGCCGTTGTAAATGCAATGCCAGCATGATCACTAAAACCACCCATCTTCATTAAAGGACGGACATACCTTGCTATGATTTTACTCCATCCCATTCCTTCAACGAATCCGCTTATACTGAGCGTCAGCGCGATTATCAGAAATAATCTACTGAGTGGCAAAATAATCCTTTTTGCAAGACTATTAGCATCCACACCAAGGTAAAACAGCAGAACTATAAATAGAGAGGTTACGATTAAAGATGTGATGAAATTCCGTTGGGTATTTTTAGGCTTATGCCGCCCTTTTTTCTTTTTCTTATGGAATGTTCCCATGTAAAATGGGATCATAATGTAAAACCTAAATCATGCAATCCCAAAGGAAGGCAACAACTTTTTTTTTTGGGGAAAATACATTCAATAAAAAAACGACTTTCCATTATTTCTTGACATTTGTCATGAAGGATTAAGATAAAATCTTCAAAATTAAAAGGCGGCCTTTTGGCCGCCTTTTAATAGACCTAACCCATAGAGGCCTTATTAAGGCTAATAGGCGTCTAAATTATTCTACCTTGACCTCTATCTGCTTGGGTTTTGCCTCTTCCTTCTTTGGAAGAGTAATCTTCAACACGCCTTTTTCATATTTTGCCTGTATCTTGTCAGAATCAACGCTTACAGGGACCCTTATAGCCCTCTGGAAAGCACCGTAACGGGTCTCAATCCTGTGGAAGTTTTCATCCTTCTCCTCTGCCTTCTGTTTCTTTTCACCCTTTATGGTAAGGACATCACCTGTAAGGTTGATTTCTATATCCTTTACATCCATTCCAGGAATCTCGGCCCGGACGATAATGGCGTCCTTGGTTTCCGAGATATCAATCGCAGGTACCCACACGCCATCTGTGGATACCAACTCCTGACCTCCGAAGAAGTCTTCCCAAAGTTTATCCATTTCACGCCTAAGAGTCCTTAATTCTCCAAATGGCCTCCAGGGAGTGAGTTCAAACATACTTTCACCTCCTTTTTTATTTTTGGTTTATTTTCAAATAGACGCAATTACCGGAATAAAGCTTCTTTTTTTTCTTGATATATATTTTTAACGCCTATTTGCATCACCTTTTTTCTAACAAAAAAATAAGTAGCCTTTTTCCATAGTCAAGGGGTATAAATAAAATCTTGTTCACACATATTTTCTCAGGCCCCCCTCCACTACTGACTAGGCAATTGCTGTATTTAGGTATAAATGAAAAGATAAAAACCTATTGATTATTGTAAAAAATTGTTATAAGCCCCTTTTGTTCATGAAATCTGGAGGAATACCTATGGAAAACAATAAAAACATGAAATTCCATGTACGCGACTGTGCCCTGGTAAGGATGAGCACAGGTTTTAGGGCCCAGACTCTACGAGAATTCAAGGAATGCATTGAACGCGTACCGGAAAGCAGCATATATCATCATTTCTGGGGTAGATTCCTGCAACCCCAGTTCGATGAACCAGAATACAACAACGACTTTGCTGCATGGGTCTATCATAGTCTCCACGAAAAGGCCCTTGCAGAGAAACTGAGTGTTATAGATCCAACAGAATTCGAAGACATAGAGTCCATAAGACAAGAACTTATTGAAAGGATAGAGGACTATCTCTTTGAATATGAATTCGTCCCAGGGGCCAGAGCAGACGAACAGTTCTATTTCGTACAGAGTCAACTTGTGGTGCTTGACACTGGCCTTAACCTTAACGAACCAAAAGACCTCAAAGAGGCCGTTCCCCAGATGTCTCCCGGAAGCATATTCTACCATTTTATCGACGCACGAAGACGTACTCCTGAAAAGACCAATGACTTTAGCGCATGGCTAGTAGGCTGGGGTAAAGAATATGAACCATTAGCCAATTCCTTCAAACAAATGGATCCCTACTTTGGTTCGTTAGAGGCACTCAGGGCCATGATTCACCAAGAATGTATAGCTTTTTTTAATGGAGGAAATAGTTAATGGAACTATTGGAACAGTATAATCAAGTAGCCGGAAAAGAGGTAGTTGAACACCTGAAACAGCTTGCAGAACCCCTTCGTGGCATGAAGGTCGTCCATGTGAATTCCACGAGACAAGGAGGGGGTGTTGCCGAACTACTGAGAAAGATAGTGCCAATGATGGAGGCCCTTGGATTGGATGCACGCTGGGAGGTGATTGAGGGAACTAATCGCTTTTTCCAGTGCACAAAGGGATTTCATAACAGCCTACAGGGCAAGACAGTGCTGATCTCTGAAAGTGCTCTTGAAGAATACGAAAGAGTAAATGCCCAAAATGCCGAGGAATTAAAGCCCGTCCTTCAAGATGCAGACTTCGTATTCATACATGACCCCCAACCGGCTGCCCTATTAAAATATATTCCAGACAGAAAGGGCAAATGGATATGGCGCTGCCATATAGACTGCTCAAGACCCTATAGGCCAGTTTGGAAATACATAAGAAATCTAATTGTCGATTATGATGCTAGTATATTTTCTCTTGCAGAATTTGCCCAACCCCTCCCACATCCTCAATACATTATTGCTCCTAGCATTGATCCACTGAGTGAGAAAAATATAGAACTACCAGCAAATGAAGTTGATGGGATCTTTGACCAATTTGGCCTAAAACGCGATCTTCCTCTGATACTACAAGTGTCCAGATTCGACAGATTTAAAGATCCCCTTGGAGTAATTGCTGCCTACAAAGAGGCAAAAAGAATGATTCCCCTTCAACTGGTGTTAGCTGGAGGTGGGGCAACAGACGATCCAGAGGGCGAGGTGGTACTCGAAGAGGTAAAAAGGGCAGCAAACGGAGATCCGGACATTCACATATTGGTACTTCCCCCAGATGCCCACCGGACCATCAATGCCCTCCAAAGGGCGGCGGACATCGTGCTCCAAAAATCCATCAAAGAGGGATTTGGACTCACAGTATCTGAGGCAATGTGGAAGGGTAAGCCAGTAATCGGAGGAGATACAGGTGGAATTAGACTACAGGTAGTAGATCATTACACGGGTTTTAAGGTGAGAACCCCAGAAGGCGCTGCTCTTAGGATTCGCTATCTGCTCCACTCTACAGAAAAACGTTTTGAAATGGGACAAAGGGCAAAGAGGTTCGTCAAAGACAACTTCCTCGTAACCCGTCATCTCAGGGAATACCTTGCCCTTATGATTGCAATCTTCCATGGGTTCGAAGACAGGATCGATTTATCACTGGCCCCATGAAGACAATCAAAAATCCTGAGAAAGTTAGGGCATTTTTCGACTGTCTAAGAGATTATCCCAGAATAAAGCGTCTCATCATGCTCGACTACGACGGAACACTGGCCCCCTTCGTAGTGGATAGGGACAGGGCCTATCCTTACGAAGGGGTCTTAGAGATCTTAGACCAGATCGTATCCTCTAAAACAAATAAAATCGTAATTATAACAGGGCGCAACGCAGCCAAGATCAAGGATTTTTTACCCCTAAAAAACCCCTACGAAGTATGGGGTGCCCATGGAATGGAAAGAGTCCTTCACGATGGTAGCGTGACCAGAACTCCCATCACAGAAGACGTACAAAAGGCCTTTTCCAAGGCCTCAAAATGGGCAAAAACCCACGGTATGTCGGACAGGATCGAACAAAAGTACGGTTCTTTGGCATTTCACATTAGGGGGCTTGAAAAAGACAAGATAGAGGCCCTGCTCACATATGCCAAGGATGCCTTTAAAAAAATATCTGAAGGCACAGGATTAGAAATAAAGGAATTTGACGGTGGAATAGAGCTCAGGACCCAGGGTGTTGACAAGGGAACTGCTGTAAGAACCATCCTATCAGAGACAGAAGGAGACACCATTTTTTCCTATTTCGGCGATGACCTGACTGATGAAGATGCATTTACAGCCCTCGGCGACTTGGGAGTTAGCTTTTTAGTGCGCCCTGAATACAGACCAACAAAAGCAGATGTGTGGGTAAAACCCCCTCATGAGTTGAAAGATGTATTAAAGCGTTTTATTGTAAAACCTAAATCCTGCACGGCAAAAAGGGACAGAAATGATTTTTAAATATTATATCGTACAGTTGCCATACAAAAACCATTTGCTTGAATTCACTTTTTTAGTGAATGCAAAACGTGTAGTTTTTTCGTCCCCTTTTGCCGCCCTACGGGATTGGCGATTTTACCCAGGTCTCTTTGTTGCAAGGGGCTTGAAGTACCTAAGTACGTCTGCAACCCCTGCGCCTCGCTATCAAAGGGCAAACTCGCCAATTGCAGGATTTAGGTAAAAAATGAATGAATGTACAAAAAACTCCTAAAAGACTTATTGCCGTATCAAACAGGCTCCCTATTAGGATTGTAAATGATGGAGGCGAAAAACGGGTAGTCCCAGGGGCAGGAGGGCTTGTTACCGCCCTAGCTCCAGTACTCAGAGACAGAGGCGGGATATGGATTGGATGGTCCGGAGCCCCTCATGACCCAGATCTTTCGGGTCTTATTCATCAGGCCTCAAAAAAAACGGGTTATCACCTTAAGGCCATTCCCCTTTCAGAAGAAGACATCAAATTGTATTACCACGGATTTTCTAATGAGATCATCTGGCCTCTTTTCCATGACCTTCAAACACGATGCAGATTCAAGCCCAGTTATTGGTATCAATACCTCAATGTCAACAAAAAATTTGCAGAGGCAATAAGGCAAAATGCCGGACCAAAGGATTACATCTGGGTGCACGATTATCACCTTATGCATGTAGCATTCCTCATGAGGGAAATGGGATGTACGCAAAAGATAGGGTTCTTTTTGCACATACCCTTTCCACCTATGGACATTTTTTTAAAGCTTCCTTGGAGGAAAAAGGTCTTAGAAGCCCTATTACAATACGATCTGATCGGCTTTCAGACCATGAGGGATAAAAGGCACTTTCTCAACAGTCTTTCCCAATTGATTAGGGAGGTCAAAATTCGTGGAAGGGGTTCGATTTCATCTGTAGATTTTAAAGGTCGAAGCATCAGGATTGGGGCATTTCCAATAAGTATTGACTATCAGTCATTTGCAAGAGACAGCAGTTCAAAAGAGGTAGCAGAGGCAGCCTGGTACCTCCATGAAGCACTACCTGAAAGACAGGTAATCCTTGGAGTGGACAGACTGGACTACACTAAGGGCATTCCAGAGAGGCTATGTGCTTTCAAAAACGCCCTTGAGCACTATGAAGAACTCAGAGGCAATGTAAGCCTTGTACAGGTCGTGGTTCCAAGCAGGGAAGAGGTCCCAGAATACCAGGAACTCAAGGCAGAGATAGAGCGGCTAGTGGGCGAAATAAATGGCCGATTTACCACGTCTGGATGGATCCCAATACATTATCTCTATAGGAGCTTGGATCGAACTGAACTCCTAGCATACTACCGCCTTGCGGAAATCGCACTCATTACCCCTTTAAAGGACGGCATGAACTTGGTTGCCAAGGAATACTGTGCCTGCAACCTCGATGAAAAGGGAGTACTTATCCTAAGTGAATTTGCAGGTGCCGCTGCTCAACTCCACAGAGGAGCAATTATGGTCAACCCCTACGACGTAGAGGGGGTATCCAAGGCCATATTAAAGGCTTACAGAATGCCCTACGAAGAAAGAGTCAAGAGAATGAAGCATCTCAGGCGGGTAGTAAAGCGAAAAGATATATTTTGGTGGGTCAACACATTTTTGAAAACTGCCTTTGCCAAGGACCTTACGGCATTTCCAGTGGGAGTGGCCGAAGACTACGTACCCTCATAGTCTCAAGGCCTATTGAGACCTTCTTTTTTCCAATACGCTTAGGGCAATACGTTTTATCTCCATGTTCGGGTCATTCACCAGTCGTTGTGCATCTTTTATGCCCAGGCTCCCCTTTTCGCAAAGGGCCTTTACACAGGCAAGCCTAACCTGAGGATCAGGATCTCCCAAATAATTCCTAAGGGTCTGTTCTACCAAGGACCCGTCTTCCACAGAATCCAGATCCATTTTTGACATGATGGTAAGGATGTCTGACTTGAGGCCGGGTTCTTCTTTTGAAAGGGCCTCACAATATACGTTCATGGCCTCTTCTTCCTTACCTTCAAATCGCCATAGGTTGTATAAAATCGCCCTCTTTTGCTGGGAAGATGCCCCCTTCAATCTGTCTGTCAAGATGCCAAAGAGCCTGGAGTCGCCAAGATTACTCATTGCTATGACCGCTACCTCTTGCACTTCTGGATCCTTGTCATGAAGAAGTTCTGCAAGAATAGGGACAGACTGGGTGTTTCCCTCCCACCCCATTGCAATAACTGCCCTTATTTTTGCCTCCTTATCAGGGCCTTTTACGAGGTCATTCAATCTTTTGGTGAGAAGCTGGGGGTTAGAGACAAAAGCACCTATTACACTGAGATAAATGGCAGCCTGATCCTTGAGGTCATCGTCTGCCTCTGGATCTTCTATTAACGCGACCAGAATCCAACATAGCTCATCCTGAGCCAGGGTGCTAAGGACCAGGAACATGCGCTTTCTCTCCTCGTCAGAGGCCACTTTAAAGGCCCTGACAATGGAACTAATGGCGATCTCTCCCTCCTTTGCAATGAGGGATGGATCTTCCAGATACTTGGCGACCTTTTTCTTTAAACCGCGTCTTTCCTCAAACTCTAAAATGGTGGCCAAATCTTATTCCCTTACGCCAAATTCCATCTTGAAGCTGAGTCCTTTTTCCTCAGAGACCATATAGATTTCAAGGGTGCCGATCTCCGTAACCTTAACCTTGAGCGTCACAGGGATAACTGTGCCAGGGGCAATGCCAGGTGCCTCAAGAGTGGACTCAAGCTGTGAAATGGGCTCAATAGACTCCCCAAGTTCTGGCACAAGATCTCCAGGGGCATCCCCTGACCTAGTTGAGGAGGCAAGGAACGGGAAACTGACCGGCCGTCCTACAACAAGCCCAAAGGTCCTTCCTTCAATGGCGAACTCAGAACCTTCTTCGGCACCCTCTGGAACCAGACATAGTGCCATGAGTTTTGGAGGCATACCAGGGATTGCTGGCCCTGCCTTTTCGATCCCTATGTAGTAGCTTCGCGTTATTCCACCCTTTATGCGCCAAAGCGCACCCTGGCGCGCTAGAGAAAACGCAGACGCCCCTATGCCTACACTGAGATCTAAATCTACTGGTTTCAAAAGGGAAATTTGTGACTTCCCCTTTGCTTCAAGCCATTTATTCAGGAGTTTTATGATCCGCGACTGTAGAGACGTTGCCTTAAACACCCCGCCATTGAATAGCAGATGAGTGGGAAGGGCATCACTATTTTGATTCAAAAAGGCGGCCAGATGCCTTGTGATTGCATAGTCCTTTTCATAGGGAAGGGAAAACTCCATCAGCCCAGATTGGAGTTCGTCCTTTGGAGCGTCTGTAAAGGCGCACTCTGGGAAAAACCCCTCCATCAGGACCTTTTCTACTACATCGCGTTTAAGGGATGCCCGAATCGTACCGCCAACAAGCCCTCTACCAGGTCCAGGTAAGGAAAAGGCGACCTCCGTCTTTGAAGGATCCTCTAAAAGGGCCTCTTTGGCAGCCCTGACATTCTGTACCACAAGGTTATACTGCCTGAGGCTAAAGGACCTTTGGGCCTCTGCCATTTCATTTAAGATCACCTCGGTAAGGGCGAGGTCCATATTGTCTCCTCCCAAAAGGAGGTGCCTTCCAACGGCGATTCTCTCAAGGCCGATGCCTCCCCCTTCACTCTTCACCTGGATGAGGCTAAAATCCGTAGTTCCGCCACCAATGTCTACGACGAGAATTACCTCCCCTACCCTAATGAGATCCTTCCAAGAATCTCTGTTTTGATATAGCCAGGCATAAAATGCGGCCTGGGGTTCCTCCAAGAGAGTTACGTTCTCTAGACCTGCGGAACGAGCCGCCTGAACAGAGAGATCTCTCGCAACAGCATCAAAGGAGGCCGGGATAGTAATAGTCACGTCGAGGTCTTTTAGCTCTCCAAGGCTCTTACCCAGATCATAATTCCATGAGGCCTTAAGGTGTCTTAAAAAGGTTGCCGCCGCTACAACTGGAGATATCTTTGGGCAGTCCTCTGCAGCATCTACGGGCAAGATTGCCTTTGTACGATCTACACCCGAAAAGCTGAGCCAACTCTTGGACGATGAAACCAAACGCCCAGATGTCTCAGCTCCTCTCTGTCTCGCATATTCACCAACTACCCTTTCGCCAAATGGATCCCATGGGAGCCTCAGGTCTCCAGAGTCCTTTTCAGCCTTTGTCGGAAAATAGATAAACGAAGGCAGAAGCCTCTTTTTTGCAATCTCTCCAGGGGCCACTAGTTGAGGCACATTAAATACCAAAATGTCCGATGAGGATGACTCGCAATACGAGAGTACCGAATTAGTAGTCCCGAGATCTATTCCAATAGATATTTTTTCTTTTGTTTCACTCATCAGTTAATCTCTACTTCTGCCTGTGAAATTATTTCACTTTTTGCCCTCTGACCAAAGCTTGGAAGATTTAATGCGTTTATCTTCCAGCCAGGATGCATAAGACTTCCCTTATAAGGAGGTTTGCCTGTAAGATTGCCAGTAAGCCTGATCTTTTTGGGGTCATAGTCCTCGTCCACCTCGATTTCAGTGCCTTCCTGGGCATCTATAATGGGTCCCAGGGTCAATACGTCTTTGAGGGCATTTCTCAGACCCTGATGGACCTGGCGTGCTGCTGCCCCTACCTGGGCATCATCAAAAGGCGTAATGTCCTCTTCTATAAAATCTATCAGACGCCCCTCCCTTTGAAATACCGAAAGGAGCCAAATGATTCCTTCTTTCCTGTATTCGTCTGCATGCTCTTCAATGTCTTCAAGAGTTGGCCCGGCAACTGTCTCTTCCTTAGGCTCTACTTTGAGTACCTCTTCAGGCTGGACCTCTTTGGGCCCTGCCTTCTTTTCCTCATGAACCTTTCCAACCTCAGGAGCCTTTTTCTGTTTACTTGCGATAGTTGCAATAATCCATGCAACTATGGGACCTCCCACAATGGCGGGGCCTATCCACGTATTCAGGAGATCTTGATCATAATAAATTGCCCCTGCACCTACCAAGGCCAATACCAAATACAGATAACGTTCCATAAACTCCCCTCCTTACATCTTCCCCCATTCGAATTTTAACTGATTTTCCCTAGGATTCACTTTCTTTATCCTTACATATACCTCCTGGTCAAGGTAATAGTCCATCTTATGTTGTCTAGGTATATCCACTGTAATGAGGTAGTCTTCAAGGACCAAAAGTAGTTTATTGTCTAGGATATCGAGGACCCACGCCTTCAGATCTTCGCCTTTCCGTTCATTCAGGTGTTTGAGGAGCCAATAGCGGAATCTTGCCTGTCTCACAGAGGCGGCACGGATAAGGCCTTCTTGGATGTTGATGGAGATGCCATCAAGCTCCTTTTGGCTAAACCTAGGCCCACTGGATGCCAGGTATTCCAATATCTGGATCTGCATTGCAAGGTCAAGGGCCCTTCTGATTGGCGATGTTATGGTGGTATAGCACTCGAGGCCAAGACCTGAGTGAAAATCCGGTTCTGGCCCGAGAATTCCCCTAGATATCAATCTCCTTTGACGGAAATTCGATCTAAGATCCTGTTCAGCCCCATTGATTATCCTCTCTCTGGGCTCTGGCTGGCTCCTATACAAGGCAGGAATCGAATTGTCCCTCAAGAATTTCGCAGCAATGGAATTGGCCAAAATCATAAGTTCTGAGACAAGGAACCTTGAAGGGCCAGGTTCATCAAGCCATACACGGATTTGTCCATCTTCCACCCTAATTGAGAGCTCTGGAATAGGAAGAGGAAGGGCATTTCCCTCCTTAATCCTCTTTTTCTGTAGTAGGAGTGCAAGGTCATACAGCCTTTTGATGGTCCCTTCTTTGGCTACGAGTTCATCCGCCTCTTCATAGCTCATCTTTCTCTTGGACTTGATCACACTCCTAACGATCCTAGTCTCCCTGACTCCGCCCTCCTCGTCAATGAGGGCAAAAAAGCTGAGTGCCGCCCGCTCTTTTTCCGGCAACAGGCTAAAGGTCTCATTACTTAGGGATTCAGGGAGCATTGGGACGATTTCGTCTGGAAGATAAATGCTCGTAGCCCTTTCCATGGCAATCTCAAAGAGCCTTGAGCCGGGCCTTATAAACGTCCCTACGTCTGTGATATGAATACCAACTTCAACTCCGCCATCGACCTCCCTAAAACTCAGTGCGTCGTCTAAGTCCTTACTCTGAAGGGCATCTATAGTAAAAACATCTAAATCACGTAGATCCTCACGGGTCTCGTCTGACAATGCCTTTTGTTGGTAGTCTTCTGAAATCTTTTTGGCCTCGCCAATGACTTCCTCGGAAAATGTGCGTTCAATCCCCGCCCTCAAAAGTTCTATATTCTCGTCCTCGCTCCAGATGCCAGCCCTTACAAGAGTTTCAAATGGGGCAATAGGACTTGAGAGCCCTGCCCTTTTAAAAAGGTCCTTTACTTCTCCTGAACGCTCTGAGTCTTCACCCTGGATGCAGTAGTCTTTGATGGCCTCAATCCATTCTGAGGTGTCTGAAATCTCCGATATAGATTTATCTTTTCCCCAAATGGCATTGAGTAATTTAGTCCCCTGTTCGAGTCTCTTGATCTTTTCTTCTTCTCGTCTCCTCTGTTCAATAAGTCTCTCTACAGCCTCCTTGGGTTGAGGCCGGATAAAACCATCTTTAAACTTAAAGTGGGTCCTCTCGGTGATTACAGCCCTAATACTTGCAGCCTCATGGTCTGGAGTGGACTTTTCCCCGAAGATGATCTCTGAAAATTCCCTAGGGTTCCAGACCTGGTCTTCGCCCTCGAGAAGTTCCCATATCTCTGCTATGTCAATGTCTTTTTGTATGAATGACCTGAGTTCGTTTATCTCTTTTAAGATAGTTATGGCCTCTTCTCTAGGTGAGGTCTTTATCCGCTGAGATGAGATATGAATCACCCGATTTTTAGACAAATTTGTCTCACGTCCTAGATGAGTCAAGAGGTGGAAGCGCGTACCCTTTTTACCAAGGCACACTGCATCCACAACTCCTTCCAGAAATTCTACTACCTGGCTCTCTTGAATATCCATTTCTTTCGTTATGGAAGTCTATTTAATAGGTCTTGAACAGCCCTCTTGAGTCCAATTTCACCGAGTTTTTCGGCTGTAACCCACTTCATTCCAGTCTCTTTAAAGAGACCAAACTTGAAAAGATTACTAGTTAAAGGCCTTTGCGTTTCATCAAAATTGTAGTGCCATAATACCTTTCCATCCTGTACCCTAATGAGATGAAGTGCAAAGGCCACAGAGGCCGGCTTGCTCGCTGCGTAATCTCCCCCCATTCTTTCATGATACCTATAGATTACTCCATATAAAACCGCATCTGCACCAAGATCACGGCCAAAGGCCTGAATGAGTCGGATCTGGGAGGCCTTCACATTCGATTCGATGAGAGAACTTAAAAAACCAACGCATTGGCCTTCTGGCACAGGAAAGAAATTGCTCTTATTCTTTAAAAGATCAAACAGTACCCGAGTCAATTCCAAAGATGCCTCTTCAGGCACCTCGCTCACGTCAAATACTGTATCGGTTAGGGCGCACGTCGCCTTTTCCTGACCAGGCTTTATTCTCGCTCTATCCAGAGGCAAAACCGCGATGCGTTTAACTTCCGGGATCTTTGTCACAGGTCCATTCTGAGATGATGAATAAAGGTGGCTACAGCCACTCAGTACTAAACTCATGCAAACAGCAAATAGAAGATGTATTCGAAACATGATCATCTCCCTTCTACAAACTCTCATGTCCTAAAGGCACTACGACCAAAGTATATGCAGCATTTTTGGATGAAATCTCTGCCTTCTACTCAAAACTTCTCAAGTTCTTTTCCTTCAACTCGACACTCAAAACTCAACACTCAAAACTTTTTTGTGCTATCTTCAGATAAAAGGCCCTTGGTACTGAGATGGCCCCTAACCCTTTCGTCAATCTGGGTAGCAATATCCAAAGCACGCCCAAGCGCCTTGAAAACGGCCTCTGCCATATGGTGAGCATTTTTGCCATACAGGCAGTTCACATGGATATTGGCCTTTAGGTGATTGGAAAAAGCCCTCAAAAACTCCTCAACCAGTTCCACATCAAAGCTGCCTATCTTTGGTGTATTAAATGAACAGCTAAAAACCAGATAGGGTCTTCCTCCAACATCAACGCATACGTGGCATAGGGCCTCGTCCATGGGGACCCATGCTGAGCCATAACGCCTTATTCTTTCCCTTGTACCCAAGGCGGAACTAAAACACTGGCCAAGTACAATACCAACATCTTCAACAGTGTGGTGATAATCTACGTGAAGATCTCCAGCAGCAGACAATTCAAGATCGAAAAAGCCATGACATGCAAAAAGGGTGAGCATGTGATCAAAGAAACCTACCCCGGTTTCTATAGAGTTTTTTCCTTGACCATCAAGGGAAAGCTCGGCCCTTATATGAGTCTCCTTTGTCTTTCTCTCTATGGTGGCAACCCTTTCCATTTAATCAATTAATCCTTTCACCTAAACTAATCACTAAATCCTGCAACAGTTATACCGTATCTACTTGTGGGGGATTTTAAGTATTCCTCCACATCTTTTGCAACCTAGCCTCAGAATTTAAACTTTAATAAAAACTAAAGGGCTCTCCCTAATCTTCCGATGAATACCATAAAGCTACTCTTTTGAGCAAGGATAGTAAAGGATTTTGAGCAAACGAAAAAAGCCCCTCCCAGACATACAAAAAATCCTAGCGCGCCTAGAAAAGGAACTAAACTGCCGCTACTTTACCATCTCGCAGATACCAGAGGCTGTCACATGGGCAGAAAGAGGTAATGTGTCAATTCATGAAAATTTTCACTCTAGGCGAAAACAGTCGTATCACGTCATTAGCGGCAGCAAAGAAGCTATAGAGGCCTTTTGCAATTTTGTTGGAATCCCTCTCGATGCCATCAAGGCATCAGAATTCTACAGATTTTGGCATGTAAACTGGACCCTTTAAGCCTAGCAGCTATTATCTCAGATTATGGCCGAACATATACCCATCCATCCTTTTGGTATTCATATAACGCCATAATTGCGGCAGGAACAGTACCCAGATAACCTGCTAGACTATTCTTTGAAATGCCAAAGGCATTAAGGGAGTTTTCACAGAGGAAGATCTTGCCACCGTCTAATACGAACTGTTTCATCTTGTCAAACAACTGGCGATCGCATTCCTTGACCCTTAACACTGAGTCCGCATTTGCAATTATTACTACTTCAAGTTCTTCCCCTTCCTTTGCCGCCTTTAGGAAATTTTCAGCATTTGTAATGCTTACTTCCCAGCGTTCTTTCTGCCCAACATGAATTAAGAGTTTTTTAACTTCTTTTTTCATGACGTCAGCCCTCTAATATCGCTCCTTTTGCCCCACTAGAGACCATTTTTGCGTATCTGGCGAGATATCCAGACTTGATCCTGGGTTCTGGAGGAGTCCAATTAGATTGTCTCTTTTTAATCTCGTCTTCGTCCACTAATAGATCAAGCCTTCTTGCAGGAATATCTATTGAAATTAGGTCTCCTTCCTGCACAAAGGCTATGGGACCACCCTCTGCCGCTTCAGGGGAACAGTGTCCTATGGCAGCTCCTTGGGTGCCTCCACTGAATCTTCCATCGGTTATAAGGGCAACGTCCTTTCCAAGGCCCATTCCGACGATAGCTGCCGTTGGTGAAAGCATCTCAGGCATCCCAGGACCACCCTTTGGTCCTTCATAGCGTATCACCACAACGTCTCCCTTATTTATCTTGCCTCCAAGTATTGCCTCATATGCCTCTTCTTCGGATTCAAACACCCTGGCAGGCCCTTTGTGAACCAGCATCTCTGGCGCAACTGCACTTTGCTTTACCACCGCCCCCTGTGGTGCAAGAGACCCATAAAGAATGGCAATACCACCTTCTTTGTGATAAGGATCATCTACAGGTCTTATGATCTCCCTGTCTCGGACCTCATGGCCTTTGATGTTTTCTCCAACTGTTTTTCCGGTAACCGTGATGGCATCTGTATCTATTACTCCAAGAGAGGTGAGCTCTTTTAAGATCGCCTGAATACCTCCTGCCAGATGAAGCTCCTGGAGACTATGGGGGCCAGCAGGAATTAGATTACAAAGATGCGGTGTCTTTTGACTCATTTCATTAAAGATATCTAGACTGAGGTCCACACCTGCCTCATGAGCAATGGCAGGGACGTGCAAGACCGTATTTGTAGAACATCCTAAGGCCATATCAACGGCAACTGCATTTTTAAAGGCCGAAGGAGTACAAATGTCTCTAGGGGTGAGTCCTTCCTTGACCAATTCTACTATTCTCATTCCAGTGGCCTTTGCCAGACGAATCCTATGAGCAGACACAGCGGGTATTGTACCGTTTCCTGGAAGCGACAATCCAATTGCCTCAGAGAGACAATTCATGGAATTTGCCGTAAACATACCAGCACATGATCCACAGGTGGGACATGCCTCATTTTCAAGTTCGCAAAGATCCTGTTCAGTGAGTTTTCCTGCTTTGACCTCGCCAATACCCTCAAATACAGATATTAGATTGACCTTCTTTCCCCTCCAATTACCTGTAAGCATAGGCCCGCCAGCAATCACAATGGCAGGAATATTAAGACGCAATATGGCCATAATCATGCCAGGAGTTATCTTGTCGCAACTTGGTACCACTACCAGGCCGTCAAACGGATGTGCTTGAGCCATTACCTCTACGCTATCGGCGATTAGTTCGCGGGATGAAAGGGAGTAGCGCATGCCCAGGTGATTCATGGCTATTCCGTCGCATACACCGATGGAGCCGAACTCCACAGGAGTCCCTCCATTTAATCGAATCCCAGCCTTAACCGCCTCCACAACCTGTCTCAGGTGTATATGGCCAGGGATTATCTCATTGAATGAATTGGCAATTCCTATTATTGGCCGCCTTATCTCATCATCTGTGTATCCCATGGCCTTAAAAAGGGACCTGTGGGGTGCCCTTTCAATTCCCTTTTTCATTCGATCACTTCTCATTTCTTCCTCCTTAAAACGTCTGTGACGCCGTTGAGACAAATTATTGAACTATGAGTATTATCCTATTTGACTCTTACCTTATCACAGGTAATATATCTTTGCTTTTTTTTCTTCAAGACCCAAAATCATTAAAATCACCTTCCGGGTGAAATAGATATTGGGGATAGCCGAAAAATACATGGATGGTAAGCGCTCACAAGGGCCCCGCTCTCCTTTGGAGGGCGAGAGGTAGCTGTGAAGTATGCTCATCATCCCCTATGCCCCGCATTTGGGGCATAGTACTAGCGCTTATAAAAAAGGACATTATATTGATTAGGCTTTGCCTAACCCTGTGAGGGATTACAATGAACGAGGATCTAACTGGTCTAGAACGCATTATTGGATATAACTTTAAAGACAAATCACTACTTGACCAGGCCCTAACACATCGATCTTACGCCACAGAACACTCAGGTATGGTTTCCGACAATGAACGATTGGAATTCCTTGGTGACGCGGTTTTAGAGCTCGTGATGACGAAGCTCCTTTTTGATCTATATGGCAAGGAATACTCTGAAGGGGATCTCACAAGGATGAGGGCCTTTTTAGTAAATGAAAATCAACTTGCGTCTCAGGCACAGCGGTTGACCATTGGCGAATTCATAAAACTTGGCAAGGGAGAAGAAAGAAGCGGGGGCAGGTACAAAAAAAGCATCCTTGCAGACACATTCGAGGCAATAACGGGTGCAATTTATCTTGATGGCGGTCTTGACCCCTGTTTTAAATTTATTAAAAGTATCTATGATGAACTTTTGAAAAATGTCACGAGTCAGTTTAAAATAGATGACTATAAAAGTGCACTTCAGGAGTTGACACAAGCGAAATTTCATGTTGTACCAACATATAGAGTAGAGAGAATTTCAGGGCCAGATCACAACAGGTCCTTTGAAGTGGCATTAATCTTCGAAGGCGATGTCTTGGCCCGAGGCAAAGGTTCGAGTAAAAAAAAGGCAGAACAGGAAGCAGCAAAAAAGGCATTGAAAATATTGAAAGATGGATAGCGACCCTCATCGATCGCAACCACAAGAAAACGGGATCTTTAAATCGGGCTTTGTAGCCATTGTCGGCGCTCCAAACGTCGGTAAATCTACCCTTTTAAACCAGTTACTTGGTGAAAAGGTAGCTATTGTTACCCCCAAACCCCAGACTACCAGAAAACAAATCAGGGGTATATTGTCTGGTGAAAACTACCAGATCGTATTCGTCGACACCCCAGGGATCCATGAATCCAAGCGGCTTCTCAATAAAATGCTCGTTAAATGGGCCATTTCTGCCCTGGAAGACGTAGATGTTGTGCTTTTTGTAGTTGACGTAACCAGAAGGAGGGTGTGTGACGAGCTTGGGATATTGGATCTTCTGAGGCAGGTAGGCAGACCCGTCATATTGGTACTCAATAAAATTGATCGGGTGGCCAAGGAGTCCTTGCTCCCAATCATAGACTCCCTAAAAGATGCCTATCCCTTTGAGGCTATAATACCAATATCTGCAAAATACAGCGACGGAGTAGACATAGTCCTTGATGAGATACTGAGATTACTTCCGGAAGGGCCTCGCTTCTATGAAGAAGACGTAAAAACCGATCAAATGAATGAAGAACTCATCTCCGAACTCATTAGAGAAAAGATCTTCCTCATGGCAGAAGAAGAGGTCCCTTATTCCACTGCCGTGGAAGTAGATAGAATCGAACATGACCCAGAACGCTCCCGCATAAAGATCTTCGCGACAATCTATGTAGAAAGGCCCAGTCAAAAACGGATAATCATCGGAAAGGACGGACGCTTTATAAAAAAGGTAGGCCAGATGGTTCGCGAAGAACTGGAGCGCGTATTTGGCAAAAGGGTCTATCTTGACCTATGGGTCAAGGTCTTAAAGGACTGGTCCAAAAATGAAAAGAGTCTAAAACGACTCGGTCTATCCTTTAACTAATGTGACTTTTTTGTCTCAGGTAGAGAGACTCCAAGTAATCTCCAACCAAAGATCGTTTTTTTATTCCTTAAAAACAGCCACTTACAAAATCCACCTTCCATATTTCATCCTGGTACACTTATTGCTATGTCTTTTACAAAACTCCTAGATAGAAAGGATCATAAAATTGGCTAAAGGCTGTCAACATACACTAAAAAAAGAGGTTAAAGTCGCAGGAATCGGCTTACACACGGGTGAAAAGGTCTATATGACCATAAAACCTGCCCCACAGGACTTTGGTATCTGCTTTAAGAGAATAGATGATGGCAAGGAGGCGATTATACCTGCCACCTATTCAAACGTGTGCTTTACGCAACTGTGTACCACAATAGGAATTCAGACCTCTGAGGGAATGAAAACAGTTTCCACCATTGAGCACCTTATGGCTGCCCTTTTTGGACTTGGCGTGGATAACGCCCTGATAGAGATCCATGGCCCTGAAGTACCCTCGATGGATGGAAGCGCCGCTCCATTTTATTCAATTATGAAAAAGGCAGGTCTTCGACCCCAGAATAGCCCAAGGAAATTTTTGAAAATCAAAAAAAGAGTCGCGATTTCTATTGACGACAAAGAAATAAGCATTGAGCCTGCAAACCATTTTTTAGTAGATTTTGAAATAGACTTTGATCACTCGTTAATTGAAAAGCAGCGATTCATTTCCAAAATCAATTCTAAGTGTTTTGAACGCCACATTGCCAGGGCACGCACATTTGGATTCCTCCATGAAGTAGAGTACCTGCGTAAAAATGGATTTGCCCGTGGAGGATCCCTGGAAAATGCCGTAGTCATTGGCGAAAATGGCGTTTTAAACGGCGATGGGCTGAGATTTCCCGATGAATTCGTGAGACACAAGGTCCTTGACCTAATTGGTGATCTCTACCTCTTAGGCTACAGGATATTGGGTAAGGTCGTAAGCAAAAAGAGCGGCCACACATTACACAACGCCCTAACCCATGAATTAATAGCACAAAAAGATGCTTGGGAATTGGTCGAAGCCCATGGGAAATGGCCTATTCCAGGCATATTTGTCCCCTCTATCAAAGAAAAGGTGGAAATGCCCCACCCGATTCCAAGCCCAGCTTAATTTTTAGGCCTTGAAGCCAAGCCAATCATATGGTAAATAGGCTCCACCTTACGTTGTCGGGGCGTGGCGCAGCCTGGTAGCGCATCTGCTTTGGGAGCAGAGGGCCGGGGGTTCAAATCCCTCCGCCCCGACCAATTATTTTTAATTATACTACACGACACCACATTCTGCCAACTTACCGTGAAAATACCCATTGGATTACTGCGGCTAATATTACAGGTAGAAGGTAGAAGCAAGCCCTGCCTGTACAAAAGCCAGAGGCCCTATCTTCTACCTTTCATCAGCTTCTGCCTTCTACCCTCTCCCTATTCTTATTTTCAACCACGAGGGTGACGAATTCCCTCGTCATTATAGTTTGATACTGCACAGTAGGTTCACATATAATCCTGAGTCCTTTTTTCCTGCTTGTTTTGGAATCTTAGCCTGAAAAAGCAGCTTTTTTCAATAATATTTGTTCTTTTTAGCACAACTCTTAATACTCTGTTCCCTTGAAACAAAAAACACAAATTTTCCTTGAGAACATCCACACAGACATCTATAATATTATTAAGGTTAATATTTTTAATTTTCATGTTTTACTTCTCCTCTTATTCTTAGTTAATAATTCCCGCTATAAGCGCCTAATAAATCACATTGTATCTAATATCAGGAGAAGCACTTTATCAAAAGGCATGAATTCCTGGCCGCTGTTTTGCTGACGCTCCACAGTAGCAGGTAGGCTATACGTTATCGGAGGTTAAAAAAATGAAAATTTGGGAAACAAACATTTATGTCCTGACTCATTTATTCATCTTTTCTTTCTTCACCTTAACAGCGGCTGCCAATGCAAAGACTTGGCACATATATTTTATGGGCCAAAAGATGGACTACCTTTCCGGCACAGTGCACAACCATAATGGAGAGGGGACGCTGACCATCGAAGAGAAAGATGATGCGCAAAAGACAGTGTCTATAAACATCATAACAAATGACGGAGCCTACGACTATAACGGGGAATTCAGCGGCTATGGAAGTGAAAACACATTTGGGGCGGTAACAGATTCGGGCAATGATGATTACAGAGATAACATTGCCGGTTATATTACATCGTCTGGGGATGTTGTGGGTAAATTGATTATAACTGACCTTAGCGCCGGCCATAATAGCAACAGCAATATTTATGACTTTTCGAGCAATGCATCTTTGTTGTCCCACCAATCTTCAACTGCTGCTGTTTCCACTACTGACCAGTGCGCCACATATAATTTTCAATCCAGCACTCTTCACATTCCATGCCTGACCATAGGCCAGGAAAATTATTCGTTGGATCTCAAGCTAATAAATGAAAATCCAGTCCAGCTTGAGCTCCAAGGCATGGCTAAACTTCAGGATGATCAGGAGAACACTATCTTCAGAGGCTGGGTAACATTAGCGAAACCAGTGTCAGGGGCATCTTTGAACATCTACACTCTTGAAGGGAAGGCTATTTACCACTCTGAAGGCCCTGTTACCAGCGGCTTTGGCTCTTTTTTAATAGGGGTTGAAAAAAAACTCCCGTCTGATTTTCGTGTGATCTGCACTCCATCGAGCAGTGATCCCGAGCTTGCCGGCATAGAGCTAATGGCTGATGTGCGCAATTATAATCCCAACACTGACACGATCTATGTAAACGCAGTTACAACCTTGGTTAGCCGTTACATGGACAGACATAAGGACACGAACGTGACCGCTGCAATAAATACTGTCAAGGCTTTTCTGGAGATACCTGACTATGTGACAATAGGAAGGGGGTTGTCCGTCAACAATGCCTTTTTTAGTCATTTGGCATTCTTAAATGAAGCTAAAAAGAATGGGGGATTAAGTGCCTTTATTGAAATACTAATCGACGAGATGGAAACTCCAGGAAGCACCACTCATCCCTTTCCTCAACCTGAAGGGCTTCTTAAATCAATGACAGGCCCAACGGTCAATTATGTCCTGGATGGCCTAACCAAGGGGGCGTTGTCCTATGTCGGCGGCAATACTCTGGGCTGGGGATTGAAAATGTTGGGGCTTGGCTCAATTATTGATCCGGATAATGGCGCTGAAATGATAAATACATTAAAAGGCATAAAGGATCAAATTACTCAACTTTCCGACCAGATTTCCCACCAGATGGCTAACTTAAAAAATGAACTAAAAGGCGCGTTGATTTTGAATCATTATGATAACAAGAATGATGAGATCTTCCATTTAGCTCTAGAGGTTAGACAGATACAGGACGACCTTACAACTCTTGTATCAGACAATTCTAGCGGAAACACCACCTGGCGAAATGATGAAACGACACGTATAAAAAATGCAATAAGCAAATTTATAAGCATGAGGAACCAATTCCACGGGACACTTTACGGCGATCAATCCTCTGAATCTCTGTTGAAGCTTTGGATCGAGGTTGTGAAGAGCAGACACCGATTCATAACTTCTGATGACTATAAAACAATAAAGGGCCTGTTTGATTATTATGACAAAATTCAATTGGCATTGCTAGAACTCGTGGTGGAGTATGCAGTTTCTGAAGGCGCTTCCAATAGCACAATACAACATTATATCGACGAGTACAGGGAACACCGCGAGCTTCAATTGGAAATGCTTCCACAAGAGGTGCCTGAAGGGCTGTTTGTTGATACCAAGACAGGCAAAATGTGGATGCGAAGACCCGTAACGACTTTACCTGGCCGCAATTACAAGGATGTCCGTGGAGGTTTATACTATGTACACGGCTATCCTCCTGTGCTTGACCAACCGAATCCCAATGCCCCGATAAACCAAACTACCAGCGTCCATAGTTATGGTTTCCATAACTGGATGCTTCCCACACCAGAGGATCTCGATGAATTGATGCATGACTACAACGGAAATCGCGCTACTGAAGACTGGTTTGTAAAAAACGGCGCCTTCCAACAAGGACTCTCCATGAAGGCCATTTTTATGACGTCAGGAGGCAATGTCTGGACACGAAACTGGTACTGGGATGCCTCTCGCGCCCGGGAAATGGTAACAATAAAATGTATCGGCGTTGATGGAAAAACAACAGAAGTGGCAATCTTAAAGGAGGGAGCAGCTCAAATGGGTTCTATATTTCCGGTCCGTATTCCAGTGCAAAACGAACGGTACTACTAGTGATGTTGTAGAGCGAGCTAACGAGGATCTATATGATTTCGTGCATAAGCGCTAAGTCAAATTACCACCGCCAAAGGCGGTGGCTTGTAAACTATTATGCCCTGAAAGGCGCTACATTTCAGGCTACTCTCTTACCAATGCAATCGTGTTCTGCCAAAACATAAAGCCTCTTCAAGGCATTATTTCCCTTCCCCCCTCCTCCTCCAAAGGGAAGGGCCCATTGCGCTCCCCTCTGGGAGGAGGTTAGGAGGAGGGCAGAAAAAAGGGGGTGACTAATCGCCCGTATTAGTCATATCAACAACCCATGACCTAAATAGATAGGACATACATTCTTAACCTAGTAGAACTCTTTATGGTACCACTACCAAAGGTAATGGTTTAAGCCCATTAATTAAAGTGATTTTAACACCCCAATGTTTGTAACAGTAATCCAGGATGGGCCAAAGGAAGCTCTCAGTCTTTCCTGAGCCTGTACCCGTTGCAATTATTGTGGAAGCAGGTTTTTTGCTACCCAGGCGCTTAAACGCAAGCTCCTGATGACGATAGGGCTTATAAGGGAGAGGAACCTCCGGGAAAAATTCCCTGTCTCCTTCAGCCTTTCTAAAAGGAAGGCCAAGATTCAAATATGGCCCCTTGAATACCTCTCCCTTTTCTTCAAGGAGCCTTTCAAGGATTCCATGAAAAAAAGGAGTGGTAATTGGAAATGTAGTATTTAAAAAATCTTTGAGCCCCTGACAAATCTGTTTTGCAAGAATTGATGGGATCATTTCAATGCACTTTTGAGGCCAAGATATCTCCTGAAAGGCTCAAAATCCCTTTCTGCATACAAAAGTGACAGACCGTGTTCAATGCAAAAGGTAGCTATGATGACATCAATGGTCTTTCGAACTGTTATTCCTTTTTTACGGAGAAAACGGAAACTTGCGGCACATTTTAAAGCAAGCTCTTTACTGCATAAGTCAAATACCACGAGACTCAAAAGCAACTCCCTGGCTGTGTTAAAATCCTTGTCTGAACGAAAACCCTGGAGAACTTCTATGAGAATCAAATCGCCTATAACTAAAATTTCTTTGCCAAGCAGTGAATGAAGGCATTCTGTTTCAGGGCTTGAGATACCATTGAAGTAATTTATCCATACACTTGAATCAACCAGTATCAATTTGAAAGCCTCATATCATCAAGATTACCTTCCCATTTCAACTTTCCCCTAAATTTTTTTATTCTTTCCTGCTGCTTTAGGGAGATCAAGGTCTTTAGGGCAAGTTCCACAGTTTCCTTTTTGGTCTTGAGACCTGTAAGTCTCAAGGCAACTGACATCAGCTCATCATCTATATCGATATTTGTCCTCATCCCGACCTCCATGTGTATATGAATATAAAATCATACACATGATGACAGTCACCTTACTTTTTGTCAACGGCGAAGTCCATACAGTGCAAGCTCATTCACCCGGACAGATATTGACTTTACGATAGCATCATATAAAATTGAGACCATCCATACGATGGGAGCGTAAAAATAGTGGAGACTCTTTTATTCCGTTTCAATCCGTGGTGGGAATCATATAACTGGCCAGACTTCGTTCCAAGAGAAGGCTATCTCAAAAGTCTTTTGTCGGTTCAAGGTACAAGAGACATCATTCTCCTTACAGGGCTCCGCAGAACAGGGAAAACTACCTTAATGAAAATGGCAATCCAGGCCCTAATAAGGGATTATGGAATTAAGCCCTCTTACATATTTTATTGCTCCCTTGATTATTACGGCCTTGAGCACTATTCCATCATGGAAATTGTAGAGGAGTTTCTTAAAATCCAGAAGATATCCACATCTGAAAAGACCTTCCTGTTTCTTGATGAAGTGGCCTACAAGGAAGACTTCAGCCTACAGCTAAAAAACCTCTATGATACATTCAATGTCAAGATCTATGCCTCTTCTTCAGCCTCAGTGCTTAAAGACGAAAAGGCGCATCTTACGGGAAGAGAAAGGATGATCGAGATCTTACCCCTTGATTTCCATGATTTTTTGAAATTTAAAAACCTTTCCATAAAAAAGGCCGACCGCCATCTCCTTGAATCAGCATTTCTGGAATACATGGAGACGGGCGGGATGCCGGAATACGTCCTTACAGGCGACCCTGAATACATTAAACAATTGGTTGATGATATAATCTATAAGGACATCATCAGCCGCTACAAAATCAAGGATGAAACCGCGGTGAGAGACTTTTTCCGTCTCCTTATGGAAAGGGCAGGAAAGCAATTGACCCTCAACAAGATTTCCAAGATTCTGGGAATGAGCGTTGATACGGCCAGGAGATTTCTAAACTATTTTTCAAGCACCTACATTATTTATACCGTGGAAAGATGCGGCAAGCTAAATGAAAGGCTAAAATCCCCCAAAAAGGTTTATGCAGGCGACATAGGCATACGTAATGCCGTAACCGGCATGAGAGATCTAGGGGCCATCTTCGAGAACCTGGTCTTTTTTGCCATAATGCACAAAAGGCCGTGCTATCTTTTGAAAAATGGGGTGGAAATCGACTTTTTCACTGAAGACAGATGGCTGATTGAGGCAAAATACGGCCAGAAGCTGACTCAAAAGCAGGCCAAGCTCTTTGAATCCGTGGATGCAAAAGGCCGTCTAGTGGTTGACTCATTGGAGGGGCTTCAAGAGCTCTACAAGCTACTGGGGCGCCACTATGGCGCATAAAAAGTGGAACCTAAATCCTGCACGGCAAAAGGGGGCAAAAATTGTTTTTTGAACATTATATTGCTTAGTTGCTTAGCAATAGCTATACTTATAACCTTCACTCTTTTGGTGAAAACCAAGCCTTCATGTCTTTGCCCCCTTTTGCCGCCCTTCGGGATTGGCGATTTTACCCAATCTGCTGCGTTGTCAGGGGCTTGGAATACCTAAGTATGCCTACGCCCCTTCCGCCTTGCATCTTGGGCAAACTCGCCAATTGCAGGATTTAGGTGGAATATAAAGGGCAGGCATTTCTCTGACCTTGTTTTTTACTTCAATGTAATTATCTTGTTCAGTGTGTAAAATGTGTGTTTAATCTTATTGAAGAGGTGTCTGGTTATGTTAGATAGTAAAAAAGTGCGAACAAATGTTTACTTAAACAAGCAGGCAAAGCAAGCCGCACAGGAAGTATTGGACAGATATGGCGTTAATCTGTCTGAAGCCATCAATCTTTTTTTATCCATTATTGCAGAGAAAAAGACCCTTCCTTTTGAATTTCATATCCCCAATCAGACCACCCAGAAGGCCATTCAGGATGTTTTAAACGGACAAAATATTGAAGAAGTAACAATTGAGGATATCTTGTGTGAAGATAAAGAGACATAAACAGTTTATCAAAGACCTGAGGAAAATTCGCCTGACTGATGGCCAGTTTCAAAAATTAGCAAAATGCATAACCCTACTTGCAGAGGGTAAGCCATTACCGGCGGACTTCAGGGACCATGAATTAATAGGGGTATGGCGCGGTTTTAGAGAATTTCATCTGGGAGGGGATGTATTAGTAATATATCGCTCATGTGGACAGGAAATCGTTCTTGTCCGTATTGGCACACACAGTCAACTGTTTAAATAAGAAACCAACAAAGTTCAAAAAAAAGCTTTTTATAAGCGATATAAACGATCTGAGGATAATAACTATGTATAAACAGGGAGATACATGCCCAATCTGCGGAAGAGGCAGTCTCAAGGCAACCAAAAACAAGGAAGAATTTGAATATAAAGGCAATGTTCTTTCTCTTGAGCTTACCTGCTATTCTTGCAAAGTTTGTCACGAAAGCTTTTTTGACAACGAAGAAATGAAAGTTCATCAAAAAACAGTTAAAGATTTCCATCGGAAGGTGGATGGCCTGCAAGTTCACATTTTAAACATTCATGCAAAAGGATGCTGCTGATGATGAGTAAAACAGCTAAAAAAGTTACATTATCCAGCCCTTAAAAACTCGAAATCTCCTCTTCTTGGACAGCTATTTTCATATTGCCTGTCTATAGCAAAATGGCCTTTTCCATTAATGGATATTGTGATATCTCCTTGGCACGGACGGATTTTATTACTCACTTTGCAAGATTCAAGGAAACGGACGAGACGTGGATTTAAATCATGTTTTGCAGAAAGAGAGAAATCAACATCCCTTATGTTACTGCAATATTTTGAAAGATTTGTACAATAAGGAGAAAATTTTTTCTCTTCCAGTCTCAGAAGGGTCCCCTTGGCTGGATGGCTGCCGCCTCCAGCAGATATTATAGCGCTTCTATGGTCGTCATTATCAAAAAGATGTGAAATCACATCTACTGAATTATCCTTATCTGCTCCGTGGTGAGGCAGTTTTACACTGTTTCCTAAAAGGGTAATGTCTGCTCGGCTGCAAAACCTTTTGTGCTCAAACCATCTTTTTTCTTGACAATCACCTCCAAGGATTATCTGTTTACCTTTGTATTTGAAGCTAAATGCCATACTTAGCCTGTTATTTTCGTTGCTCGCAGTAACATCATAACTGCCAGCTTCAATCATATCAAAATAGCGGCCCTTTAGATTGGGAAGGGGCAACAGAACTCTAATGTCAACACCTTTAAATCCTTTAGGGGCTATTGGAGTGAAGCCGCCAGTAGGTTCTTCCCAATTTTCAAGCCCTATATATTGCTTGACCAGATACAAAATTTGGATCAGTTCCTTGTACCTTTTTCTTATGCTAGGATCACTATCAACATAAAGCTGCCTATAGATTGTGGCAAATTTCCTAAGCCTTCCTTGAAGATGGATACCAAAAGGAAAACAATAAAAAGTTGAAATTCTATCCTTGTAATACTTTAAAATATGTGACAAGCCAGAATAGTGGTCACTGTCAGGGTGGGTAAGGGCGACAAAACTTAATCTTTCTGCACCAAGAGACCTTAGCCTGGTTAGTGCAGGACATGGATCTCCGCCAAATGTATTTGAATCTATAACACCAAATGCCGGACCTTCCTCTCCCTCATACTGAATTATTATGGAATCTCCTTGCCCTACATTTAGAATGTGAATATGTAGCATTATCTATAGATTTGAAATCAGCCTGTCAAGTTCTTCTAATTCTTCATCTATATCAACATCGGTATTCTTGCGTCTTTTCACCACAGGAGTTACATACCCGCAAGCTCTGTCAAGGCCAATGGATATGGGCATTCCCTCAAAAATCCCTTCTGGCATAAGGGCATTAGGTAGTTGAATCTCAAAAGAATCATCATTTAATAAAATCTTACAATATACTGAGTTTTCATAAATTTTTGTAATAACAGCATCAACAAATTCCCTGACTTCTTTCTTCTGAGCCTGTGAAGAATGCCTTTTAACAGTTTTTGAGTCAGTAATTTGGCGAAATCTGTTCTCAGGCTGGGTGAGTTCTTCTTCAGTATAATTCTGTTGGCCCCCATTTGTTGTAAACTGGTAAAACTGTATCTTTTGAGCTGGAGGTATTGTTTGAGTAATTTCTTGAGAAAAATATTCAATAGATCCTTTAGAAGATATGCTTTCTGTCATGTATTTATCTACCATTGTTTGACCTCATTCAGTTTTTGTCTTTATGATCTCAAACAGTTCCTTTCTAAGTTTTAAGGTGCGTTCAATCATAGGCCGACACCATTTGGCCAAACTTATCGATTCCGAAATACTATGATC
This sequence comes from Dissulfuribacter thermophilus, assembly GCF_001687335.1. Taxonomy (NCBI): domain Bacteria; kingdom Pseudomonadati; phylum Thermodesulfobacteriota; class Dissulfuribacteria; order Dissulfuribacterales; family Dissulfuribacteraceae; genus Dissulfuribacter; species Dissulfuribacter thermophilus. The sequence goes on from NZ_MAGO01000005.1 coordinate 70,752, forward strand.
TGTCTCAAAGAGATCTATATCAATGGTCAAAATTATATTTTCATCAGGAGGAAATGGATCGGATGAGCAATTTTTATAGATAGAGTGAAACTCTTTTAAATGCTGTCTCAACTCACTTTCTCTATATGGCCCCCATTTAATATGATACTGCATTTCCTCATCATTGATACCATCAAATGCCATGCCACAATCAGTAGAACTACCCAGGTTTTCTTGCAAAACAGAAAGCAAATCTTGTTCATAAAGTCTGTAAAAACCTTTTTGGCAGGCACTTTTTACCAAATTAGTTTCTTCTTCAGTTTCAAAAAGAAACATCCTAAGACCTGTTCTCTTGAATATATTAATGGAAAATTCTTGTCGAATTTTGTTTGTGATTCTAAAAAGCCTTGAGATGGGAGTAGAATCTTCAATTTTTTCCAAAGACAAACCGGATATAGATTCCATATATCCAGATATGGCTACTGGATCAATAGTGATTGAAGCAAGCCAGCCGCCTTCCCGGTCAAAAATTTTTCCAGTGATTGTACGTTTTTCTCTGGTTTCTCCAAGTTCAGGCCAATCCTTACCGCCTCCAGCCTCGTGCAACAACTGGAGGATTCTCCCTGGTGAATCAATCACCTGAAAATTCGGTTCAAAATCGAGTCGAAATATGAGTTTGTGAATTGACATATTTTAATCTTAATGAGTCGAAAAAAATTTGGAACAGCTCTGCCCCTTTTAACAGTCATTAAATTTATAATTCAAGCAGGCGTATTCTGCAAACGTATTTTAAGGTTAAAGGAGTCTTGGTGCCGTCAGGATTTTCTCTTAGCATAGCTATGTGATTGCCTTCTCTTATCACTCGAAAACCAAACTCTGCGAGTATCTTCAAAGCTTTCTTCTTTGGTATATCCTTGGGGAATTTCATCAAGCTGCTAGTTGCGTCTCGGCTATGAATGCCTCTTCCACATCAAGTTTGTCTTCAAAGACCTCTTTTCCAAAGGTTTCAACATGAAATTTTATGGCTGATGTTACATTTTGTAAGGCCTCTTCATAGCTTTCACCTTCTCCTACTATTATTCCTTTTAATCCAATGGGATAGGCAATATAACCGTCACTGTGTTTTTCAATTATGATTTTTATTTTCATGATCCATTCTCCCTAAAAAGTTTCATCTCCAATTATCTTGGGCTCAACCAACTAATTTTATTAATAGTTACACACTCTCACTTTACTTCTCTATAAAATTAACCAGCCAAAATTCTTTAATAATTCAAGCTTGCAGAGCGGATGCCAAAAACAGCACAGTAACCAAAAGACTTGTCAAGCCCTTGGCTGCATATTCTCTTTTCACCATCACATGATCAAAATAGTTATGATGGGCAAAATAATTGCGCAGCATTCCAGCAGTCAAAATATATTCAGCAATTTTTTTTGCTCCTTGGTCCCGACAGCTTAAATTTTGAATTTTATTTTTTATGACTTGAAATGGATCTGGAGGCCGTGTTTTAAGAGAGGTGCATTTTTTCCAATGCTGTATAGCAAGGTTGACCCCAGTTTTCACTGAACCGGATCTAAGAGAAGAAGATAAGCTCATTAATAATACACGCAAGGAAGTATCTTTATCTAAGTCCAAGCCACTATCTGCAAATGCAAGTAAGACTATCTCCGTTCGCAAGGCTAACAGTAGAAAATAATCAAGAAATGCATTAAATTCTCTGAAATCAATCTCATCCTTCATTTTGGTGTAATCATGCAGCTTGTAAAAAGCCCTACAAAACCTTCTAAAGGCAGGATATTCTCTAAATAATTTCTTAATTAAGTCCTCTAATTTTTCGCCTTGTAAACGTTCCCTTTTCGAAAGTCCCTTATTAAATTTTTCCAAATAATGAGGTGCCAAGTACAAAAAGTAATCTATCGTTTCTTTGTACTCAAAAGGCAAGGCCGTCTTTAACTCAGCCCATTCACGCTGTGAACGATCAGGATATCTCCATTTTTTGAAATAGGTGTCAATAGATTCTCCTGATAAAGTACAAAGCCATTCAACAGCATAAAAAATGTCCTTTCGGATTTGACCGATTGCCTTGCCATAAACATGACTTTCTCTTTGAGTTGCCCAAGTCCATTCTTGAAATACTACTAGAAGTTCCTCTACAGTCTTCTCAATGGTTTCTGGGGTCAGCTTAAGATATTCTGCAAGCAGCCTCCTGCCTTCTTTTCTCAAGGCCTCTCTCTCTTGAGTGGAGCAGTTTAAAATGTAATGAACCGAAAGGCCTAACATAGTACGATAATAAGAAATCAGTTCAAAAAATTCTCTGCGACCCTCCCATTTTTCTTTTATTGCACGAATTCTAGCATCACATATTATTTTCCGCTCCGGATATTGTTTCTTAAACAACTCCAAGCGTTCAATAGCATCTGGGATATTGGGAACTGATGGAAAAATTTCGATACTGGTCAGTAGATCCACAAGAAAATAGCCCTGCCAGTGTGCGAAATAGAGCCAGCAAGTATTGTATTCTTCGTAACCGGTCGGATGTTTTTTATTGTTAGGAATTTTTTTAAGACCGTGAATTTTATGTCTTAAAAACTCCCTGGCTTCAGAATCAGGTTTGTCAAACACATGGAGAAACCATTTTTTTGGTGGCTCGTCCAAGGTTGGATATAAATATGGCGAACAGAATAAAGCCCACTCATCATCCTTGGAAAATTCTGAATCATCTGCCGGCAACTCGGGATAATTTTTCCAGGTAAGATAAAAAGACTCCGGGACATCAACCCTCAAGGCAGGCTCTATCCAGCCGAAGTTTACCAGATCGAAAAGGGTTAAATTGTAGGGCAATCGTGAAAAACCAAGTTTATCAAGCCATTCTAGAAACTGCTTGGCCATTCCAGGGTTGTGGGCAAGATATCTTGCATGTATTTCATCAGTAATCTGGATCATTTCTCATTACCTGCCCATCAAATTATTCTTGTTTTCTCTTAAAAAGCTATCTGCCATGCCTTTCAAGAATACCCCTTATGTCAGACGGCGAGAAAGATACATCCCAGCACCACTCACCAAATCCTCCGTGCTTATTTACAGCCTTCACCCACTTATCAAGCTCTTGCCTCTTATACTTGTTCTGCTCTGAATCCTGTCCCTTAACCTCCAATACCAAGGTTTTGCCATTTTTGAGTTTGATTAGAAAATCGGGGAAAAACTTTCTCACCTTTCCATTGAAGAGATAGAGTATGTAGAAACCCAGATGATCATTCTTTGCGTAGGCATGCACAAGGTCGCTATGTTCAAGGATGTAGGCCTCAGTGGCTTCCCATGTACTGTCAAAGACAACATGGCTTATTTGAGATTTTACAGTTGGATGACATGGCTTCCTCGTATACCAAGGCCTCATATCAGCGGTTGAGCCAATAGGTCTTTCTATATCGAATACTAGCTCAGTCCGTTCTTCATTCTGTTCTCGTATGTGTCTCACAAGATGATGAACCAGCTTATCTACATTTAGGGCGAGAAGTATTCGTTTTCGCCCAGAATCATGATGGAAAAGGCTCGGTATATGAAGTTTGTCTGAATTGATAAATTCTTCAGTAATCTTGATTAGTTGAAAGACAAGAAATTCCTTATTACCCTTGAAATTCTTTGAATATATCTGTTCAAATTCCTTTCTAGCTGCCTGAAAAATAACCCGTTGAAGGCGAAACTCATCAGGCAGCTTTTCAAGGTCAATGGTAACTGCCTTTGTAAGATCAGTGGCCCCGCCCATAGCCGGCGCAATTTCAGCAGAGACAGGTGTGTTAGCAGGGTCAATTTCAAGAGGTTCCACCCTGCTCCAATCGATCTTCAAAACGGGCCTCACCACTGTCTCTATCCTCAATATCACAGGCCATGTGATCTCATAATCCTTTCTTTCTGGAAGCGTTTCCACACAAACGCTTGGTTCAGGAGGAGGGGGCGGCTCTCCTTCGTCTCCAACATCATGAAATATAGAAAGGGGCACTCCAAAGACATTCACATATTCTGGTTTAAACAGCCCGTTTTCATCTCTCTCATAGGAAACTCTCCGAAGCCCTCTTCCTATAACCTGCTCACAGAGAAGCTGACTTGTAAATGCCCTAAGACCCAGTATGTGCGTTACGTTTTTCGCATCCCAGCCCTCAGAAAGCATTGCCACTGAAATAACATTCTGAAGTCCGCATCCTGCCTGCCCGGGCTTTCCCACAGTATCCACTATCTCACGCAAAAGCTCTTCTGTTTTTAACGATAGAAGCCTCTTTTTTCTGGTAGCCGGAATATTTGCTGAAGATACAATAAGTTTTAACCTCTCCTCATAATCCTTGTTACCCCTCACAGATTCGCCTATTTCTGCCTTTTTAAGTATGGTTGAATCGACCTTTAAAGTCTTCTCCGGGGCATGAAGTTCAGGAAAGTGACAATCGCCGTGATCAAAATAGTGTTCAATCCTTGCCGCAGTCTCTGTGCGGTTACAGACAGTCAATAGCACAGGAGGGACAGCATGGCCTCTTTCCTTCCATCTTTTTAATGCCTCTCTCCAGTCAGCAGCAAGGATTGTATATGCCTTTTGAACCAGGTCAGGTAACGGCTCATGCGGTTCTGCCTTCCCTTTCAAATCATCCTTTACTTCCTGATTATTGTATAAGTGATAGAGTTTTGAACGATATGTCCTGGCATCAGGCACGGCATCATCCCTCACCACAACACAGGGGGTCTTAACAAGCCCTGCCTCAATAGCATCATTTAGCCCAAAATCTGACACAATCCACGAAAATAAGGCGTGTTCCACATTTCTTTTACCTGTTGGGGTAAATGGAGTGGCGGAAAGGTCAAAGCACCTCAAAATCCCCCTTGTCCTGTGAATCCTGTCAAGCCCTTCTATCCATCTTGTAGCCTGCTCCTGCTCCTCTTTTGATAGCCCTGCTTGCCTTTTTCTCTTGAGTTCCGCGGGAATCCTGTAGGCATGGTGCGCTTCATCGTTTATTACAACTATGTTTCTATAAGAAGCAAGTTTCCCAAGGACCCTTCTTGTAAATGCCTCGTCGCTTTCAGGCCCTTTTTTAACAACAGACTTTTTCTGCTCATTTAAGGGCATAAGAGTATGCCAGTTTTCTATAACAATCTCTGCCCTGTTTAATCTTTGTCGCAGCGCTTCAGACGGGCATAGCTCAAAAGCATCGTAGTAATTGTCGGGGTTCCCTGGCTGCAATACCTGAAGCCTTTCCTTGACAGTAAGACCTGGAGCCACAATAAAGATTGCCCTGGAAAATTCTTTTCTCTTGGGATAGGTGACAGAATTGAGGACCTGCCACGTGATGATAAGTGCCATCAAGGCGGTCTTTCCGGTGCCTGTGGCCATCTTGTTGCAGAGCCTTTCCCAGGGGCCGCCATCTCCTGGGATTTCTATGCCCTGCTTATACTGTTTTTGCGCCTCCACCCACCAGATAAGCGTCTCTATGGCCTCAAGCTGGCAAAAATAAAAGGGGTATTCCCTTGCGTTTTGGTCATGCCAGTGCTCTAAAAGCCTTCGTGTAATCCCTGTTATGCCCGGATAACCGTCATTTCTCCAGTCCTCCACCCGTTTTCTTATGCGGTTGACCAGTTCAAGCTCTTCAACCCTTCTCGTGTTGGTGCGGGGGTCAAATATCTCATACCCGGCAGGACGTCTCTCATTTACAAGCTCTAACGTGCCATCTGGTTTCTGTCTCCAGTGCTTTTCAGGTCTCTCATAGGGAGAGTTTATTATCAGCGATTCTATCCTGGCCATTTCTGCCTCCCCCTATGGCAAGATTATGATCTTGAGGCTTTCAATGCCTCTGTCATCAATTATTTTGACGGCGATTTTTCTGTTCTCACCCGCCTTGAATGGCAATGAAACCGTTCCTGTGAATGCCTCGAGCTTTTCCAGGTCAAGATTCGCCTTAAGATCCTTGGACAGACGATTCCATCCATCCTTTTTGCCCGCCATCGGGAAAAACACCTGGGTTGGCAAAAGCGATCTTTCATCATAGTCAGTGTCCAGAAGCCACATGGCTATCTTGTTTTTGCCACCGGAAATCAACTCCCCCTTTTTGGTGTCAAAGTAATCAAATCCGTGGACTTCCACTTCATAAAGCCCGTCTTTTCTCTTTCTCACCTCTACATCAGGCTGCCCCATAAGCCAGAAGGAATCATTAGACGACCTCTTGCTCTTCAAATCCTCCGTCAAAAGATCGGCATTCATTTCTGCCTTGAGAAGAGTTACGCCAGGCCACTTGATTTCATCTATGTCTTTGGCTGCCTCTGGGTCAAATTTAAAAGCTGCAAAAATGACAAATTTTGGGTTGGGGCGAAGTGTCTCGGCCTCTCTAAGGGCAAATTCAACCTGCCTTTGTTCAAGAGGGGCAAACTCCGGCCCGAATGACACCACCACCCCTTCACCATCTTTCGTCTGTCCTATGGCATGGAGATAGACGGTCTGCGGCAATGGCTCAAGCTCTGAAAACTCTAGCCTCTGTCCTCCCTTGCCCCGTATCCCGGTCTTCAAAAGCTCATCTATCCATTCATGTATTCTCGCAGATTCGCCAGAACGGGCTATTGCCGCATCTGCATACTGTTCCTTTGCCTTTTCCTCAAGGCTCAAGACACTGGGGAAAGGCACGGCTTCAACGGTAAAGGGGCCTGTTACCCTTGCCTTGCTTTTATCAACTTCAGGCTGGTCATAAAGAATTTCCTGATCGGCATTTCTGGCAATGCTTTCATCCATCTCCTTCTGCATGGCCTGCCGTGCGTTATGAAATTCCTCAAAGGGTCTCCGTGCTTCTTCTGGCCAATCTTCTGGAAATTCAAAGGGCACTTCCCATTCTTTAAGGAGGGTGCCTATAACCTTATTCAACTTCTCAAGGGCCTTTTCAATGGCAGGGTGCATCCTGTCATAGATTTCATCTATCTCAGGGTTGTTGGCAATGGATTTAAGGGTGATGTGCGGGACAGTTTTATAGATGAATCCGCTTTTAAGCCCTTCCTCAGGGTATCGCAGCTTGTAGTAATCAAATGATGCGGTCATAAGCCGCTGTTTTGCCAGGGTAAGGGCCACACGGGACGTATCGCAGGTTATCCAGCGTCTTCCCCATTTCTCAGCCACATAGGCCGTTGTGCCAGAGCCGCAGGTGGGGTCAAAGACCAGGTCCCCAGGGTCTGTTGTCATGAGGATGCAGCGTTGGATGACTTTTACATTAGTTTCTACCACATATCTTTTGTCTGTAGCAAAACCTGCAAAGCTTGTATCCATCCAGGCGTTGGTAAGGGGCTTAACCGGGTAGTCTGACAAAAAACGGACATATCTAAGATGGCTTCCAACAAGTTCTATCCTGCTGGCATGTTTTAGCCGCAACATCCCTTCATGATAGTTGGCCTTCCAGTGACTTGCCGATTTGGGCCTGAATATTTGTCCTTGAAATTCAAAAGGCGTATCCTCTTTTGAGGCCCCCTGGCTTGTCATATCACCTACACTATATATTTTGGCCTTCTCAGGTAACGCCTTTAGCCCCTTTCTTTCCTCAATGGTCATGGCGCGCCTTTTTCCGTTTTCAAGTTGGATATATTTATACGCTGCATCTCCTCGTTCTAAATTTCCTTTATCAAGAAAGAGTTGACGATATTTAAGTCTTGATAATTCCTTTGCATACCATATCAAATAATCCCCAACCCTGCTTAACGCCGCTGATGTAAAACCACTGGTGGTGGCAAAGTAAATAAGGCTTACAAAATTCTCTTTCCCAAACACCTCATCCATCAGCTCCCGCACATGGTGGACGTTCTCATCGCTTATCTGCAAAAATATGCTTCCGCTTTCGTGTAACAATTCCCTGGCAAGAAGCAATCTATCCCTCAAGTACGTAAGATAAGAGTGTATCCCAAGCTCCCACGTGTCCCTGAATGCCTTTATCATCTCTGGCTCTTGTGTCAGGTCTTCATCTTTCCTGTCTTTTACGTCCCGTTTATTGACAAATGGCTGAAAATTTGAGCCGTATTTGATGCCGTAAGGGGGGTCAAAGTATATCATCTGCACCTGCCCTGCCATTGACTCCTTTTCAAGCAAGGAATTCATAACCAGCAGCGAATCTCCGGCAATGAGCCTGTTTGCCCATCCCTTTTCATGTTTGTAGAATTCAATGGCTTCCCTGAATGGCTCCTGCTTGAAGGCAGGGGCAAAAAGCTCTTGTTGCTTGTATATTGGCTCTCCTTCCTTGAGGCGTTTTTTTACAGTTTCCAGTATGGCCTTGGGGTCAATTCTTTCATGGACATGGAGGGAGACGATTGGAACCTCAAAGCTGGTTCGCTCAGCCTTGCCAGTCCAGTTGAGATAGGGGTCTGACATGCGTTTAAGCTCAAGGAGCGCCTCCCGCATCGCCTCCTCGCTACCGCTTTCAAGGGCATCATCAATGAGCTTTTCAATATCGGATCTTCCTATATCAAATTGCAGGGCAGGATCGATATGAGGATCATACGACCATTTCTTTTTGCCTTCATCTCTGTCGGTTTCCGGCTTTACGAGGCCGACTTGTGGGTTGTTCACCCTTTTGGCATCATAAATATATCGTGAGATTTCCTTGCTGTTTGATTTTTTCTTAGGCATATGTTCCCTCTTTTTGACTTAGGTTTTGGGTAATTCCCCTTTCACGTAGCGATTCGGTCGTTCGGAAAGCCCTTGCACCTGGCGCAAGTGTTTCAAATCGTCTCATTGATTTGCCGCTTACTTTTGCCATTTAATAAAATGGTTGTATCTATATTTACCAAGAAATACAATACCTGAAAGGAATTCAGAATCATTACCTAAATCCTTCAACCCAAAATGTCAAAAGATTACGATAGAAGAAACTCTTAACGAAATATAGTACAGCCGTTCATTTACACCACTCCAATCACATTTTGTTATGTGCTCCTTATTATTAACAAGTCCACAGGCAATGATTGCCTTTAAAGGCATCATTTATTAGACTAATTTTATGATCGAGATTGATGGTAGTTTTGGTGAGGGTGGTGGGCAGGTATTAAGGACTTCACTTAGCCTTTCCTGCGTTCTCAAAAAGCCCTTCAGGTTATTCAATATAAGGAAAAACCGTAGAAAGCCTGGGCTAAGGCCACAGCACCTCATGTGTGTCCAGGCACTTAAAGAGATTACAGGAGCAAAGGTTCAGGGTGATAAAAAGGACTCGGCAGAGATTGTCTTTGAACCTTCAGACGTAAGGCCAGGGGATTATTTCTTTGATATTGGTACAGCAGGTTCAACTACAATGCTCCTTCAGGCGCTTCTGCCACCTCTTGTCTTCTCTTCGCATGTACCTTCCAAGATAGTCTTACAAGGTGGAACCCATGCTCCCTTCTGCCCTACCTTTAATTACATCAATGAGGTCTTTATCCCCATACTTAAGAGAATGGGAATAGAAATTCAGGCAGACATCGAGACCTGCGGGTTTTATCCAAGAGGTGGAGGTAAGATAAGGGTTGATGTGACCAATTTGAGACAGATAAAAGAAATGGATATCCTCAATAGGGGGAAGATAAAGAAGATTACCGGTATATCAGCAGTCGGCAATCTACCACTCAGTATTGCAGAAAGACAGAGGGATGCAGCTTACAGATTGCTCCGTTCCCAAGGGATCTCTCCAGAGATAGAGGTAAAAGAGGTGCCAACCCCTGGGAAGGGGACTTTTATTTTTCTAAAAGTAGTGGCTGAAAATATCATAGCAGGTTTTTCTTCCATAGGTGAGAGAGGGAAGAGGGCTGAGGTTGTGGGTGAGGAGGCAGCCAGAGAACTCATAGAATATTACCAGAGTGATGCATGCCTTGATCCCTACCTTGCTGACCAGATAGTCCTTTACCTTGCATTGGCAGGAAGAGATTCTACTTTCACGACCTCACGGATCACAAATCATCTGATAACAAATTTATGGGTTATCAGTAGATTTGTGGATATTTCATATAAGATAGATGGTAAGATTGGCTCTAAGGGATTGATAAAAATGTCTGGATACCTCTAGAAATTCATTTCCCGAATTTTATTCGAATAACCTAGAAGGTTTTCATCTTTAAATTTTGTCATTTTATACTTTTTGGCCTCATTTTTTCCTAGACTTCTCCACTTTAACCCCAATATTACCTCGCCCTTGAGGCAAGTAGGCTATATGGATTCAAACTAGAGGATAAATTCCTCAATCATATCCTGATCCAGGATAGTGCTAATCCAATTGTCCTAACACCATTTTTATCAATCTTGCTAACATAGCTATCTCCTTCATTGAAATACACCTGAAATCTTGTAGTTGCAGGTGATTATTACAGATTGAATGCCAGGTCTTTGCATTGATTTTTTTATAGATTCCCTAAAATATGAAAAGCCGAGCATATCGATATAGTGGACCTCCAATCCGCTTGCGCTTCGCTTGGTATATGTTCGATCCCTAACCTCCATGGTTCGCTTCAAAAAATTTATTTGTCTACTCGCAGTCTTTCAATGCGGGTTCATCTGTGTCCTACCTATCGGTGACGCTCTTGCCTTTAACGGCTAGGTTATGTTAAATTGCTCACCTAACAGTGAGCTAAAACAAAGGGAGAAGAAAATGCCTCCAATACCAGACCTCTTGAGAGAGTGGGTTGGATCTTAAACTGCGCCGTGCTTAGTTGCTAGCAACTGATCTCAGATTATAAACCCCAAAAGGAGATAAACATGCGATTCTGTACCGTCATAAATTGTATGGATGGGCGAGTTCAATTGCCTGTAATCACATATTTAAAGCAACGGTTCAATGTTGATCATGTGGATTCCATTACTGAGCCAGGCCCAAATATCATTCTAGCAGAACAAAATAATTATTTTTTAGTACAATCCATTATTGACAGACTAAAAATCTCGATTGAGAAGCATAAATCTGTTGGAGTCGCTGTTGTTGGTCACCACGATTGCGCAGGAAATCCCTCACCAAAAGAGGAGCAGATCGTCCATATACAAAAGGCTATGGCCTTTCTTCGCCAACAAATTGGAGACACAAAGGTAATAGGATTATGGGTTGATCAAAATTGGGTTGTTAATGAGATAATGTTACATGGATGAATTAACCAACACCCCCTCCACTTTGCCATTGAACCTAAATTGATCCTTAATAAAAATAATTTAATAACTCTAAGTACCTAACCCTTTTGCAGGACAGAACGATCTAAGGTAGCAATGGCCGCCTTTTATCCATTCTTTTGGTCCACCTTTTTAAATGCGTAAAATGATTTTACATCCTCTAATACTAGGTAGAAGGAAGGAATGAGGAAAAGTGTTATGATTGTAGCGAATAGGATACCAAAACCAAGACTTATTGCCATAGGTATTAAAAATTGTGCTTGAACACTTGTCTCAAGTATCATTGGAGTTAACCCAAAAAAGGTCGTTAAACTAGTAAGGAGGATTGGGCGAAAACGCCTGGTAGCGGCAATTACCAGCGCCTCAAAGGTAGAATGGCCTTTTCTTCTTACCTTGTTCGCCTGATCCACCAACAAAAGAGAATCATTAACCACCACGCCAGAAAGGGCGACAATTCCAAACATACTGAGAATACTCAAGTTATATCCCATTATCATGTGGCCTAAAATTGCACCTACTACACCGAATGGGATTGCAAGCATGATTATAAATGGCTGAACATAGCTCTTGAATGGTATGGCGAGGAGGGCATAGATACCAAAAAGGGCAAGCAAGAATCCAGACATCATGCTATCCATAGACTCGCGCCTTTCCTTTGACTCGCCCTCGAGGCTAAAAGTAAGACCTGGATAATCATTGACTAGTCTCTTTAATAGACCAGTCTTTAGGTCATCAAGGATATCTTGTGCATTGGCCACCTTCTTATCCACGCTTGCTGTAACATCGATCACCCTTTTGCGGTTGAACCTGTAAATAGCGTTGTACCCCCTTCCAGGGACAATTTTGGCCACGTACTTTAGCGGCACCTCCCCACCACCAGGTGTCCGTATCCTCATGTCTTCCAGATCAAAGACGCTTCTTCTTCTGGCATCGGGGTATCTCACCATGACCTTGACCTCATTTCGTCCCCTTTGAAGCCTAAGGGCCTCTGCCCCATAGAATGCGGCTCTAATCTGTCTTCCCAGGTCTTCTTCAGTTATCCCTAGAAGACGTCCTTCAGGACGTAAAAAGATTTTGAATTCCTGTTTCCCAACTGAATAGTTGTCTTCGATATTATATACCCCAGGGTATGAACTCAGGGCCTTTTTTAGTTCATCTCTTACCTTTACTAGTACATGGGGGTCTTTGTGCGCAATCTGAACATCAATATTTGCCCCCATATGTACGAGGTTTGCCTTAAAAGTAATGGCTTCGACCCCTGGGATCTCCCCCACTAGCTCTCTCCACCTATTTAGCACCTCATTCGTAGAAAATCCTCTGATCTCATAGGGTTCCAAGGCCATCCTGATATTTGCAAGGTGGGTGCCTGTACTGATCGCTCCACCAGTCGGTCCTCCCCCTGGGATTGTCCCCCCGGACAAAGCGTAAACCCCGCGCAAAATGGAAGTACCGTCTTTTCTCTTGGAGTCAAACTCCTTTATTACCTGAAGCCCTTTATCTACCACGTACTCCTGTACCCGTTCTGTCTCCTCAATGGGGGTTCCCACTGGCATCTGTATGTAGACTTTTATGATATCCGATTCCACCTCTGGCATAAAAGTGAACTTCATGATGCCCCCTCGCAGAATCCCTATGGTTATGAGAAAGACGGAAATTGCCAGGGCACAAGTAGCGTATCTGTGTTTCAGTGAGAATTTGAGCAGTTTCTTGTATGGCCCTTCCACCACTTTTTTCAAGCAATTTGATATCCAGATCCGGCCAGTTTTAAATAAGTTAGGACCCACTCCAAAGGACAGATGTGAAGGGAGAACATATAGTGACTCTATAAGAGAGATAACAAAAATAGTTATTACTACCATGGGTATTACCTTTATAAATTTACCCATGATACCCGTTACGAATATTAGGGGGATGAAGGCGACGATTGTGGTAAGCACTGAAAAAATTACTGGTATCCCAACTTCAATTGCCCCATCTATTGCTGCCCTAAGACGATCTTTTCCACGCTCTCTTTGCTCGTAGATGCTCTCACCAACCACAATTGCATCGTCAACCACGATCCCCAGCGCCATGATGAAGGCAAAAAGGGATACCATGTTTATGGAAAGGTCCAAAAAGGGCATAAAGAAAAGGGCCCCTAAAAAAGAAATGGGGATGCCCAACATGACCCAAATTGCGAGACTAGTCTCAAGAAAGGCCCCAAGCACCAAAAACACCAGGATCAAACCAAGTAACGCATTTTTTATGAGGAGATTCATCCTGCTCTTAAGGATCTCTGATGTATCGTTCCATATAGAAAGATGCACTCCTGGTGGAAGGGTCTTAGAACGAGATTCTACGAATTTCCTTACGGTCTCTGATATGTCGGTGGGACGCTGATCCCCTACCCTATAAATCTTGACCATGGCCGCAGGCTCACCGTTAAATCTCGCTATGAGATCGATGTCCTCAAAGCCATCTCGAACCTTTGCTATGTCTCCAAGCCTGACTAACGTCCCATCGGGGCGGGCTATTATGATTATGTCCTTATATTCCTGGGCAGTGTAGCGTTTTTCCTTTGTTCGAATAAGTATCTCCCCTCCTCTGGCCTTTATGCGGCCACCTGGAACATCAAGGGAGGAATGTCTGATCCTCGATGCAATCTCGTTTAAAGTAAGCCGATAACGCCTTAAGTTTTCCTCTGGTATCTCTATGGTGATCTCGTACGGTCTTATCCCAGCAAGGTCTACCTGGGTAATATTCGGTTTCTGGAGGAGTTCATCCCTGATCTCCTCTACCAATTCACGTAAGGCCCGCTCACTCAGGTCTCCATGAACGACTACTGAGACAACTTCTCGTCTGTTTACGAGTTTTGATATTATGGGTTTTTCAGCATCCTCTGGAAAGGTAATTATCCGATCCACCGCGTTTTTAACATCTTGTAGGACTAGATCGGGGTTGGCATCCTCCCTCAAAACTGCGTTGACGATGCCAATACCTTCTCTTGCCTGGGACTGGATCTCTTTTATTCCATCGACTTCAGTGAGGTTTTCTTCGATCTTTAAAATGATGCCGTCTTCTATCTCCTCAGGACTTGCACCTGGATAGGCTACGGATACCTGAATGGTGTCGAGACTTACTTCAGGAAATATCTCCTGTTTCAAGTTTTTGAGCATAAAAAGGCCGCCAACTATAAATACCAACATCAAGAGGTTTGCGGCCACATGATTTTGGGCCATCCATCGGATAGAACCCTTCATAGAGGTTCTCCTACCAGGACAGGTCTAAGCCTCATGCCCTGAGATGCACCAGAAATACTTGATATAACCACCAGGTCTCCATCTTTTAAGGGGCCTCGGACGTATATCCTTCCCCTCTCACGCCTTATGACATCAACTCTCACGATACTAAGGCGATTTTCTGCATCAACTTTCCATATATAGTGTTCGTCCTTTAAGGCCCTTTCAGGTAAAGCGCATACATTTCGTAAAATTTTGCCTGGTATCTTTACAGTAACAAATTGACCTATGCGAAGATTGGGCCGACCTCTGACCCTCTTGGTGCGTTGAAAAGGGTCTTCGACTACTATAATGGCCCTTTCCATTTTTCCATCCTTGTCCACGTCTGGTAAAAATCTCTCAAAATATCCATCCCAGACAAAGGACTTATGGGTTAAGATGACCCTTTTGCGCCCCTTTTGTGGCCTATCTTCTCCGGCAAAGAGCAAGACATCGTCTGTGCTAAGTGAGACCTTGACCTCCACACTGTCAGTACCAACGATCTCCCCCACGACCTCACCAGCCTTTACAAATCTTCCTATCTCCACCTTCTCTTCCAATACCAGACATGGAAACGGGGCACGTACCCTAGTCCGGGCAATATCTCTGAGCGCCTTCTGTAGTTCAGCCTGTGCCGCCTTCACTCTGGCCTGGGCTGCCTTTAACTGCGGTTCATAAAACACAAGGGGACTCTTAGGTGCCTCTCCTTCTTTATTTAGGAGCCCCCATTCATGTTCTGAAGCATCTTTTCTGGCCTTGACCTCTTCAAGGTTTAACTCTGCCTCTCTGAGGGCTTCTTCCTTTTTGGCCTTTTCAGCCTCATAGTCCACGCTATCGATCCTAAACAGCTCTTCGCCTTTGTCCAAAAAACCTCCACGTTCAAACTTGGGGTTCACCCATATAAGCTTACCGCTGACCTCAGGGATAACAGAAATCTGTCTCCTAGCCTGAACCTCACCAGTAGCGCTAATAGTCACCTTGTGATCAGTATGTTTTACCTTTATTACCTCCACGAGCATTCCGATTTGTGTAGGGCCCTTTTTCTTTGGGGGCGTCTTTAAATGCATGAGGAAACGCATCCCCAAAAATCCCAAAAGGATGATTATTAATGGGATAAAAATCTTAAAAACATTTTTAAGTGCCATGCTCTTCACCTATTCACTCATCCACCCATTCACTAGTTACCCATCACAGAGGGTATTTCGACTTAATTACTGGAAATCCCAGTTGGTAAGTGTTTGAATTCACCAACGCCCTCCCATGGCCCTTATAAGCCCAATTCTGTCCAAGAATATGTTGGTACGGTTTTGAGAGACCGAAAGCCGTGCATTGAGGATCTCCAACCTGTTCTCAAGTACCCTAATGGCATCGACAGTGCCCCTCTCATATTGAAAATCTGCCAGTTTCAAAAGGGATCTTTTGGCATCGTACAGGGCTTCCATTTCCTTTAACCTCTCTTCTTGCACCCAATTCATATATAGTGCCTCATCTACCTCTCGTATGGCCTGCATGAGCTTTCGCTGGTACCCAATGAGAGCGGACATTAACTCCGCCTTTTCTCTCTCTACCTGTGAGCTCCTAAAGCCTGCATCAAATATTGGCATTGCCACATCAAGGGCGACAGTCCAAAAAATTCCGGAGATTATCCCAAAACTCGATGCGTTTCTTGATCGTCCATAATTTAGATTGAGTCCAAGGGTAGGAAATCTTTCTGCGATTTTTTCATGGACCCTTTCATCCTGCACGCGGACTCTAAGTGCTGCAGCCCTTACATCAGGCCTCTTTTCAACAACCTTAATGGGTATTCCTACTGGAGGGATTTGAGGCAGATTCTTGGGTGGCCCTGGATTGAATGGAAATCCTTTTTGGGGATAATCGCCAAGGAGCAGCCATAGGGCATTTTTCTCCTTTTCAATCTTTGCCAAAAGATCAAGAAGTTCTGCCTTAAGCCCTCTTAGCCTCAACTCTTCACTGTAAATCACAGATGAATCAACAAGCCCTCGTCTATATCTATCTGAAAGAATAGCCTTTCTCTTTTTAACGATTTCAATCTCATTCTTTAGAATCTCTTCTTGTTCCAAGAGTCCACGTAACAGAAAATATGAAGAGGCTACATTTGCGCTGATGACAAGCCCCAGGGCATCCAAGTCCTCTTTCGTAGCATCGAGTTCGAACTGAGCCGCAGATGCACTGCTTCTAAACTTTTTCCACAGATCCAATTCATAGCCAGCTGCAAGGTTAATTGTATAATCTGTACCAATATCTTTACCGAAAAAACCTGGCCGACTTGACCTCGAGAGATCGTAACCTCCAGTTATTGAAGGAAAAAGAGCTGATCTTGCCCCCTTTACAATAGCCCTTGCTCCCTGGAGCCTCTGAACAGCCTCTTTAATATCAAGATTTTCTTTAAGCGCGATTTCAATGAGTGAGTTTAGCGTATCGTCTTCAAAGATCTCCCACCATTTATCTGTAGTGTAAGTCAATTTGGGCCTTATTTTTTTAGATCCTTGAGAGTTATCCAAGTGGTGCCAATTAAAGCTCGAAGGAATGGGTTTTAGTGGTTTCGGTTGCATCGGTCTACTAGGCATGCAACTGGTGAGCACAAACGACAATAACACAAGCGAAGAGATTCTCTTAAAACCCGAACCCAAAATCATATACCATTCTCTATACCGGCAGTTACAAAGTCAAGCCACAGCTCAAGGAGCTCATGTGAAGTAATATCTGTATCTATACCTTCTGGCACCATTTTCAGCCTTCTAAAACCCCACAGAGAATGCCCCATGGCACCTAGCGAGAATTGAATCTTCCAAAACAAAACGTCATCAGGTGTATTGGGACAGGCCTTTTTTAAAAGCTCAAACATTAGCTCGAACACGGGCCTTATCTCCCTTAAAAAAATTGCCTTGACCGTCTCATCAGGATCAGTCATGGACCTAGCAATAAATCGCAAGAAGTTCTCCGAGTGTTCAGTGTTTTCCTTAAACAAGAGAATAGGCTCAAAAATGGCCCTCATAATCTCTCTCACTGATGGCCTAGTACCTTTCAATTCCGCTTCTTTCCTGATGTATTCCAGACGCCTGATCCTTTCAGAATTCAAGGGATCGAGGCGTCTTTTTAATACTGCCTCCACAAGCCCCTTTTTTGAGCCAAAATAATAATTAACAGATGCAATATTGACTCCTGCAGTCCCAGTAATGGCCCTGAGAGAGGTTTCTCTTACTCCTTTATCGGCAAAAAGACGTTCACAAGCATCAAGTATGCATTCGCGGGTATCTGAATTTTTCATACAATCATTTTAAACAAACGTTTGATTATATGTCAATAAATGAAACTAAAAAACTTTTTAAAAGTTTTTGTATATTTTTCTAAAATAACTGGTCCCAAAAACATTGTCCCTCGACCTCCTTTAGCTTTTTTCTCTAAACAAAACAGTAGGATATAAGACATTTTTTAAAACCTTCCCTTTTGGTATAAGTCTTGCTTATCCAGTTTTTAGCTTTCTAAAAACATTAAAATATTACTAAAGGAGGCGTACTATAATGAAGCAAAAGTTCCTTTTACTCGTCCTGCTAATCTTGTTTGGAGCGACTGCGGGGCAGGCGGCATGGGCCAATGTCGCGATCAATTTTACTACTGACAAAGACAGTTACACCAAAGGCGAAGTGGTGCAAGTGATTTTGGAACTAACCAATGACCAAAACAAAGCACTATTTATCGACGAGGCAAAAATTGTGCTAAAAGATCCCAATAATAAAAAAAGGGCAAAGTTTAAAATCAAAGAGGAGACGGAAAATGTCTTTTCATTTGCCTACAAAATAAAGGAAGACGACCCCGAAGGGACTTGGTCAGTTCGTTTAAAGCTCAAAGCCGAGGTCGGCAAGGAAGACGGAGATGAGGAAGACGAAAAAGAAGAAGAAAAAAAATTCAAAAGTCGGATAACATTTACTGTGAATTCCCGGACTTCTAACCAAGATGTGGTTAATGACAATTCACAGCCCCAGGCAGACACAGGAAGCGGCTCTGATGTAGGCCAGACACCCCAAGAGCCTACCAGCTCAACCGGAAACAATACCCAGACCAATACGGCCACCAATACAGGGGGAGTCGGTGTAACAGGAAGCCATGATTTTATAACTGCCTGGAATGGAACGAGCACCTGTATTGGATGTCACCTAGACAAAGCAGAGGAAGTCCACTCTTCTGTCCATTATCAGTGGCTCGGAGATGCAGTTAATGTCGTAAACGGCCCAAATGTTCAGGGTAAACTCGATGTCGGGGTCAACAGCTACTGCATAAATATCCTGGGGAACTGGAATGGCTGTAACAAATGCCATATTGGACTCGGGCAAAGACCTGATCCAAACCCTACCCAGGCACAGCTTGAAAACATAGATTGCCTGATTTGTCACCAGAAAGAATATAAGAGAATCAATGTAAACGGCACATATGTACCTGATAGCTCAAAAATGAATATCAGCATCCTAGAGGCTGCTCAAACTGTCCACCTCCCTGAGAGAGAAAACTGCTTGCAGTGTCATGCCTTCGGAGGCGGTGGAGACAATTTTAAAAGGGGTGACATGCCCTTTGCCCTTTCAAACACCTCAGACAGAGAATTTGACGTCCACATGTCCACGACTGGAGCAAACCTCAAATGTCAGGATTGTCATATCACCCAAAACCACAAGATAGCAGGAAGGGGTTCTGATCTAAGACCAACAGAACTCGACATGCCAGTAGAATGCGGCAACTGCCATACACCTCAGGCAAATGGCACTGGCCACGACCCAACAATTAATAGGCACATTGCACGGGTTGCCTGTCAGACTTGCCACATTCCTGAATACGCACGCGATGCCAAAGACACTCCGGCATCTGAAAAAACCGAAGCATTTAGGAACTGGCTTGAACCACACCAGACACCGTCAGGGGCAATTCATCCAACTCCCACAATGGCTGGCAATCTCATGCCTGTGTACAAGTGGTGGAATAAGACCAGCTATGCCTATACCCTCTTTGAAAACGTCATTTATGACCCAGAGACAGGCAAGATCCCCACTTCTATGCCAAATGGTAGCCCAAATGAAAGCGGAGCTAAGATCTATCCATTCAAATACAAAACTGCACTCCAGCCCTTTGCTCCGGCACAGAACAAGTTGATAGCCCTTGACACCAGCATTTATTTCCAGACCGGAGATGCAGACCTTGCTACTAAAGCAGGTTTGAAGAACATGGGATTGAGCGAAAATGAACCCTATGAGTGGGTCGAAACAGAGACATTCCAGCTCATCACCCACGAGGTTCCACCAAAGCAATTCGCCTTAAATTGTACTGATTGCCATGGTTCTACTGCTAGAATGGATCTACAAGGGAAACTTGGTTACGCCCCCAAGGCGGACTCACGAACCCTCTGCACCCAGTGCCATGGATACAAAGACCCAGCAAATATATCATTTTATGCACTCCATGATAAGCATGTTGCATCAAAGAAATATGATTGCTCTTGGTGCCATAGCTTCTCAAGGCCCGAAAGGGGGCTTAAGGCCAACTAACATTTAAAAGAGATTAAAGCCTAGGCCCTTGGGCCCAATTTGACGCATGTCTGTATTGGGCCCAAGGGCCTCTTTATTTTAGGCGCTTTTTTCTTTTAGGAGTAGGAACCTAAAATAAGACTGGACAAACTTCCCTGAGCATACATCGTCGATCCAAAACTTTAACCCTTCCTTTGCGGACAAGCCCCCTGAAATAGAAAAAAAGCATTGGCGTGATATGTTGTTCAATACCTCTTTAACTACAATCTCTTGAGGGCCCACCATTGCTTTTTTAAAAGCCCTGCACCTGATAGGTCTGTAATCCATGAGGATACATCTTTCGTCCATATAAAGGGGGCAGACAAAGTCATGGTCTTTTTTTGTTCTGCATTTCGTGGCCCTTAAAACAACCTCTTTTCGCATCTCAAGGGAAATTTCTGTATTAATCTTCTTACTCAGGTATAGCGTCTCAATAAACTCCAACTGAAAGCGTTCTCTACAGCAATAGATTCCCGTATCTTCGCGCTTGTCATGGTCGCCAGGTGAGTTAACCAGCCTCTTTTCCACCTCCCTCACTAAGAATTCGTATTCTGAAAAAAAAGCTCTCAAATCTATTTCGCTCTTTAGCTCAATAGATGGCTCTCGCAACTTTAACGGAGGAGACTTTTTTTGATACTTTCGTAAAAGCTTCCACTGATAATAATTTGAAGGAACTGCCTTGGTGCCTTTAAGGCACCTTTCTGCCTCTTTTAATCCCAGTCCCCTTCTCAAAAGGTATGACGCCACAAAGGTCCCTGTTCTCCCTATTCCGTGCCTACAGTGCACTAAAACCTTTTTGCCAAGATAAATTGCCTCATCCAGCCATTCCAATGCCTTTTCCAAGGAATCCATGTCTGGGACCCACTCGTCTGGGACAGGTAAGAAATAAACATCAAAACCAAATTCCTCTTCTATTTCGTGAAGATCGCAAAACTCTCCGCATAGATTCACTACGGCATTTATCCCTTGTTTTTTAATGGCATCAAGATCCTCATAACTCATTGGGGCATGCCCCACAGCGAGCTGAGGAGTTATCCAAGTCAATTCATAGTTGGTCAACCAAAGGCCTCCTCAAATTTTTGAAATGCCTCTTTAAGGCGTATCTCATCAGTCAAATGCAAATCAAGTAACTTGGTATAACCTAAGAGTTGTCCCAACTTTTCAAGGAGGTCCATGAGATCCTCTTTTCCAACACCTGTGATCCTGCCACTTAGCTCTTCCAGCTTGAACCCTGTAGAAAATCCCCAACTCTCGAGTATCTCTTTTATGAACCTAAGCCTCAGCATCCTACCAACCTCAGTCCCTCCACCTCCTGCAAATTTGATTGACAAATAATTTGATTGGAGATGTTCCGAACAAAAACAGTCAACCACTGTAAAGTGATATCCAAACTTCAAGTTTAAGTTCAAATAGTCCTTGGAGATTATAGCGAACGAGGCAAAGAGTATAGAATCCCTTTTCGTAGGAAAGGCACCGGAAAGAACCATTTCATCAAAGGCACTCCAATCAAAATGATGCCTATCTGTCCACTCTATCTTGGGATGACAAAGGCCGCGCAACAATACCTTAAGCGGATCATAAGGGACTTCATCCAGGGATATTTGTCTCTCTTTGTGAATGCCCTTTTTTAGGGCACTGCCTTCCAAATCAAGGCAATATATGGATAGGGGGATGGGAAGCCTAATTTTTACAACATATCTTTGGCTGGGACTGTCCTTAGTAAGGCCAAACATCGTCTGCATTGCCCTCTCATGGCAATAGCGTAATATATCATGAAGGCTTCTACAGCCTTCGGGCCTAAAATTGGGGTCATCTGGATCAGTAAGGGTAAGTGGAGTAATAAGGGAAAGTAGGGCCCTTAAGCGAGATACTATTGGAGATATACCTTCCTGTTTGGCTTGCCTTTCAACTTCTTTACAAATGTCCGATGAAGTCCCTTTGAAGACCTTGTTTTCCTCCACATATAAGGTAATGAGATCTCCTGTTTTTAATACCTTTGTCGCACCACTTATGCCAAATATAGCAGGCACCTTAAATTCCCTGGCTACTGTGGCGAGATGGCTTGTTATGGCCCCCCTTTCAGTAATAATTCCCTTTATCCTTCCTATTATCTGGCTGAACTCTGGAAATGCATTGGCAGAAACAAGTATAGCCCCGTACGGAACCCTGTGTAAATCCTGGGTCCCAGAGGCAATAAAAACTCGTCCCACTGCACAGCCTGGATAGATATGCTCGCCTCCTTCCAGAATTGGGACTCTTTCACTAACGTATCTTTGCTTTTCCCATGTAAAATTGTGTTTTTTATCGACTCTGAGCGGTCTTGCCTGGAGAAAGTAGAGTGTGCCCTTTTCATCCACGCACCACTCAATATCTAGAGGTACTCCAAAAAATCCCTCTATCTTTTCAACTAAAAGGGGAAGATCCATTATGGATTCAAAAGAAGACATTATCCTGACAGGATAAGAGCCATCCTTAAATATAGGCCTTCCCCTCTCTGCATATATTGTAAAAGGAATCTTCTTACCCCCAACTAGGTCATCTCCAGGGCCATCTACAACGGATATCCTAACTAGGCTGGAATCTATCCGGTCAGGGTCTATACTATATGCAACCCCACTTACAATTGGATTGATCATCTCCATTATTATCACCGCCATTGGGGTGTCAGTATCTGCCAAGCCGGCATTGACCCGATAAAAAATGGCATTGGGGCTATATTTGCTCTCAATAACCTTTAGATATGAGCTGATTATTTTTGATGGTTTACAATTTAAAATGCTTCTGTATTGGCCTGCAAAACTAAAATAAGAATCTTCGAAACTGGCACTGCTCCTTAAGGCGTATAGACCCGTATTACTGCCTGGCAATTTTTCTTCAATTACATCTATTATAGATTGGGGAACTCTTAGATCATGAAAAAGGGATAGTATCTTTTTTGAAGAGAGCTCAATGGAATGTGGATCTTTTGAATCGATCTTCGATAGGACCTCGTTGATAGGCTCCATCAGATTATTTTGGTCCAAAATGTAAAAAAAAGCACTGGTGGTCACAAACGCGCATCTTGGGACTGTTACCCCAACTTTTTGACCAAGATCATAGATCCCCTTTGCTTTTCCACCAATCAACCCTATGGAATCTTCGTCCACTTCTTCGTTACTGAGGCAAAAGGGTGGATCAAACACTGGCCTATTAGGTTCAATGATAAAACGGCAGTATTTATCGAGTTTTGTAAAAAAAAACCTAATGTTTTCTGACTCTTTAGGACATAACTCTGTGAAATCCTCGATCAGTCCGAATAGTTCCAGTGAGAAGCTCTGATACGTCTTTAGTAGCCGTGAAAATTCCGGCGGTGGAATTAAATCCTGCATCTGCTGAAGCTCGGCCATGAGATCATGGCATCGCCTATCCTTTGACAGGAGATCAATGAAAATTTGATATTTTTTCTTGAACCTTAAGGCAGAATCAAAGATATCCCGTCCAAGGCCCCTCAAAAACTCAGGTAAAGACATTTTATTTTTCTTTGAGTACTGCCTCTACAGTCTCTTCAAGTTCGTGTTTATCAACAGGTTTTACCAGATACTCGGAAGCCCCCTTCTTAAGCGAATCCCTTGCAGTTTCAACGCTTGGATAACCGGTTAGCATCACAGCCTTCAGGCTGGGCAGGATTTTTTTCAATTCCGCCAGGAGTTCCACTCCAATCATTCGCTTTAGTTTTATATCAAGTATTGCAAGGTCCACAGGATTTTGAGAGGCAAACTCTATTGCCTCATCCTCATCAGTGAAGGTAAAGACTTCATGACCTTTGCGCTCCAAGATCTTCTTTAGTAGAAGGCAGGCGTCTTTGACGTCATCGACTACAATAATCCTAGCCATACGTTCTCCGGCTATAGCCCGAAACAATATTCCTCATCTAACTAAAATCCATTAAGACAACCATTCGACAAAAAACACATACTATATAGCGAAATTATACAATTAATCCTGAAATTTGTACATTTAACTCCTCAGAGTTTTCCTTGAGCACAGTTGCCCTGTCTTTAAGTATCCTAGATTCAGCCAGATTTTCCTCAGCCGCCTTGGCAAGAAGTTCTACCTTTTCTTCTACTGATTGAACTCTTTCATTAATTATCTGCACCTGTTCATTGATCTCAGAGTAAGTGGCAGTCTGTTGTTCTACGGCCGAAGCAACTGTATTTGCTGAATCTTTAAGGACATTTACTGCAGATACGCTTTCGTTAATACTGGCCACTGATTCTTCCACCCCTTTCTGGATCGCCACAATAATAGGCGAAATCTTATCTGTGGCATCTGCTGTCTGTTTTGCAAGCTCTTTAACCTCATTGGCAACTACTGAAAACCCCTTTCCTGCCTCGCCTGCCCTGGCCGCCTCAATAGTGGCATTGAGGGCTAGGAGATTGGTCTGCTCTGCAATTGAACCGATTAATTCTATTACATCCCCAATGTCTTTTGCGTGCTCACTGAGTTTCTCTATAATATTTCGCGTACCTTGGATTTGCCCTTCAAGACTCTCAGAGAGTGATGCGGTACTGGCAGTATTATTTGCTATTTCATTTGTAGCCTGAGCTAGGTTGTCTACCATTGTACTGGTGTGATGCACGTATTCTGCTACCTCCTGAATCTGATTATGGGCTTCCTGCGAGGCCTCTACAGCCCCATTGGCCTCATACACCATCCTATCCGACATCTGGCTCAGTTCCTTCGCCTCCCTTCCAACTGAATCAGAAGCACCCTTTACATGCCCCACCAGGGTAGAGATATTGTTTAAGAACACATTAAAATTTCTGGAAAACTCTGTGAATTCATCATTGCCTTCAATGTCAATTCGATTCCTGAGATCGCCTCTTGCCATGACCTCAAGTATTGCTGATATCTTTTGAAGTGGTGTAATGATGGAGTTGTAAAATAAATATCCAAAGGCCAACAGTAGGGTAAAACTTGTACAGCCAATAACCACGGTAATCACAAAGGCTTTACTTGAAATTTGCTCCCCTTCTTTTGCTAGCCTCGAGGCCAACTCTCCAGCTGAAATACTGGATTTCATAATTGCTTGGTCCAGCAGTCCGAGCTTTTTGAGTACATCCTCACGTTTTGATTTTACTTTTTTCTCAATGGCTACAATAGTACTTATTGCATCGTCTAGGTCGAAAAAACTATTTTCGAGTTGTGAAAGGGCATGAGCTAAAGGACCCTGAACATTTTGCCTTGTCTTGCTCAAATCCGCCGTTACAGCATCCACTATTTTGGTCACTGCATTAGAATCAAACTCCTCTGCCCCTTCTAATAGGCCCGAGCTAATGGACTGATATGCCTTAAAGCCGTTAAGGGCATTTTGTAGTGTATAGATACAGACACTGTCCCCTCGACATTCTTTTAAGACCGTTTTTATCCCTTCAACTATCTGTGCCTCTGCTTCATGGACCAGCCTCTTATTGTTCCAAAAACTCTCCATTCTTACAGATAGCAATTCCATATCCTTTAGGAAGGCCTTGAGATTTGGCTTCTGAGCCTGTGGAATTCTGTCTTCCAGTGATTTAGATGCCAAAATGACCTTTTTATAGGCCCCTTTGCTACCGGTGCTAAGGAATTCGCTAGTAAATCTCCTGAGTTCCCCGATATCTCTTGTGGATTTCAATCCATTTACTACTTCTTCGCTTGAAGCATTCATTCTAATACCATTTAAACTGAGTTGTTTGAGCTTTATGACACTATATGATCCTATGAATAAGACCGTAGTGAGAACAAACACACCAAATCCGATCAGCCTGTATTTTATGGAAATAGACCTAAATGCAATCATATTGGCACCCCTTTTAGAGCTAGAACGGACACGAGGCAGGGCTCTACCATCTCCCTGCCTCATATTGCCCTCTAAAAACGGCAATCAAGCAGGAAGTAAAAGTCGGTAAGTATGTCATCAGAGTGTTCGGGCTTTCCTAAATGAATTCCACTTCGTGAATAATCATAGTCAATATATGTATAGCCAAGCCTCATGAATAGATATCTATTTACAGGCTGAATATAATAAACGTCATAAACATCTCCGCGAGTTGCTAACTTGTTGTAGAACTCAATACTCGACTGAGTAAAAGTAAACCAATACTGACTTCCATGGTTATATTCAAAGCCAATTTTAGGATTATTGAGCCTTTTGATCTGCATGGTATATCTTAAGCCTGCGTAAATAGCCCAGCCTGTTTTATTGTCTCTTCCATCATCTGTGAGTAAACCTACTTGGACCGGTCCCATAGGGCTATTTTCGAATGTAATGCCACCTGCATGGCTTTTATTGAGTCCCCAAGAAAAAAAGGCATCAAGTCCGCTATTCATGACATCCTGAGCCTGGAAATGAATTCCCCAAAGATCCATGTCTCCAACATTTTCTTGTGGACCAAGAGGATTATCAACGAGATCAAATCCACGTATGTAGCTAAAAACCATCAGGCTCCGGGGCAGCTGAGGTATCTCACTTTCAAAAAATACTGCCATAAAATTGGTGTCATCTAATCCACTCCTGGTATCAAGGAAGTTATTTAGGTCGTCATCATCCTGAAAACCTTTTCCATAGGCGAATCTCAGCCCAGAATTTCTTAGCCCCAAATACCTCTCCAAGCCAATAGTTGCCACTATGCCATCTGTTTCACCATCAAAAAGCAGGGCAGGATATGTAGATTGGCGCAAGCGATTCTCCTTAAATTCTACAGGTGGACCTTCTGTAGAGGGATGGCGACCAAATGTGATGGCAAGAGGAATTGGTGAGTTTGGAACTATCCAATCTATGTATGCCCTTTCAAATTGGACATCCGTTGACTCTCCAGCTCCGTGTCCCCTGTTAAAGTCAGTATAAAAGGCCTGGGGGTCATTATCTGACCAGTTTTTCATTACTGAAAGCCTACCATGAAAAAAAAGACCATTTGTAATCTTTGCATCTAGATTGAGTCTAAACCTGGAGGTCCAGTGATTATCCTTGTGGTCTTTTATGTATTTTTCAAATCTTCCCGTAAAAGGATTGAAATATACGCCTCTAAAATAAAAATTATCTACACGTGTACGGACTTCGGCCCCAAAATTGATCCTATCTCTAATGGTTTTGGTCTCAACCTGGTCCAAAGTGTCGTATATGTCATCTAAATTTTTCTTCATGCTTGCGGCATCGGCCTTTTCTTTCTCGAGCTTATCTACTCGCTTTTGAAGTGCGTCAAGTCTCTCAAGAATAGCCTTATAGGCCTCTTCTGGAATTGTGACCATCTTTTGGGCATAGACTAAATCAACTCCACTAAATACTATCAGTAAGAACGCAAGGGCCAGCTTGAACATAAATCCATTACATTTCATAGTACGTTTCCTCCTTTACTTTTTGGGATTAATAGGCTAGCTGGCTGATAACTGTCTTCTTAAATACCTCTCTCCCCTTAAAAAGACTTATCAATCCCCAGATATGCCAAAAAGTATGGCTATCTTGGAATTACTGCTGCAGCAGGCTGATCGCTATCTGCTGCGTGGCCCTTGAGGTAATTGATTATTCGACTCAATTCCTCCGTGGAAATATTTTTGGAAATGTCCACACGATGCCTATTTCTTTTGAAATACTTTTCCCATACTCTACCGGCCTTATCTGCAGGATTTACTGGCGCGGCCTTTCCTCCCTTTTTATGGCATGCACCACACTTGGCCACGAATAGAGCCTCATCGCCGGCAAAACAATGTGTTGTGATGCTAAAAATTAATAAGGTAAAAAAGAAGATGCTCGTTTTCTGCACCTGTCTCACCCCCTTTCCTTTTTAAAATTTCCACCGTAGAATTGACATTTAATTCCCCCTCCTCAGGCTTTATTTTTTTTATCGGAGGAGAAATTTTTTTCTTAAGGCCTTTTTGTGAAAAAAAACATTTTTTATAAATAGGAGAACACCAATGAACATGTTTATTGCCACTTTTAATGCCAATTCTATCCGGGCAAGGAAGGACATAATACAAAAATGGCTCAATAAGACTGGATGCAATATCTTATGTATTCAAGAAACCAAGGTTCAAGACAAAGATTTCCCTTCAAAGGACTTCCAGGAATTAGGCTATAACTGTTACTACAAAGGCCAAAAATCTTAT
Source organism: Dissulfuribacter thermophilus (assembly GCF_001687335.1). Classification (NCBI taxonomy): domain Bacteria; kingdom Pseudomonadati; phylum Thermodesulfobacteriota; class Dissulfuribacteria; order Dissulfuribacterales; family Dissulfuribacteraceae; genus Dissulfuribacter; species Dissulfuribacter thermophilus. The sequence continues at coordinate 98,802 of NZ_MAGO01000005.1, forward strand.
AATGGTGTGGCAATCCTCTCTAAAGAGGAGCCTAACCAGGTATCATATGGAATAGGAGACGGTAAGGATTCGGAAGAAGACCAGGCAAGGATCATCAGGGCATCCTTCAAAGATTTTGAACTAATTAATGTTTATGTTCCTCAAGGAAGGGAAATTGATCATCCAAATTTTAAAAAAAAGCTGGAATGGTTCAGGCGCTTACTAGACCACCTCAAAAATCATCATTCTCCGTCTCAACCACTCCTGATCCTCGGGGACTTCAATGTTGCTCCGGAAGAAAGAGATGTTTATGCCCCGGAAAAGAAAAAAAACCATGTATGCTTCCACGAATCAGTGAGAAAGGAATTTTTTAGCCTGCTTGACTGGGGGCTCTTTGACCTCTTCAGACACTTCAACAAGGAGGAAAAGCAGTACACATTCTTTGATTACAGGATACCTAAATCCGTTGAAAGAAGGCTTGGCTGGAGAATAGATCACATTCTCGTCACAAGCCCAGTACTAAGCCAGGCCAAGAATTGCTATATTGACCTAGAGCCCAGGACCTGGCCCAAACCTTCAGATCATACCTTTTTATGTGCTGAGTTTGAACCCAAATTATGCACTTCAAATGCCTGAGAAAAGGATTTTCCCTGAATATTTTAACAGTTTTCTGCAACTTATTCAGTAAATACCTTCACCCAAAAGGTGCTGCTTAATTACGGCTTCTATATCTCAGACATTTGAAGCCGCAAGGGGGTCGCAATTTTTATCCGAAAACACCCGTTGGGATAATTCGCCTGGTACATAATGCAACAGGTAGAAGGTAGAAGGAAGAAGCAAGCCCTGCCTATACAAAGGCCAGAAGCTGGAGGGCGAAGACATTATAAAAAGTTTAAGGTGCAAAGTTCTCTTCCTTCGACTCAACACTGAACACTCAAAACTTCTAAAGTCCTTTTCCTTCAACTCAAAACTCAACACTCAAAACTCAAAACTTTTATACGGGGGTGACGAATTCGTTCGTCATGAAAGTTTGGGTTGAATAGTAGGCTTTTAGCTAATCATGATTTGTATAGTTCGAGGATCTCCTGTGACTCCATAAAGCCCTTGTGAGTCTCGAACATGATGTCATAGATATCATCAGACTTTAAATCCAAGATCTCCAATATATTAGGGCTGATCCTGTATCTAAAGCCATCTGTCCCAACCCCCACACCTAGATTGCTGACAATGATATTGCTTAACGCCAAAAGGGCGGAAAGCTTGTCCTGAATATAAAGATCGGGATCATGATGGTTCCTAACTGCCCTAACAATGTCCTGTGGAAAATCCCACTGTCTCATGATCTCAGAGCCAATAATTGCATGATCCGCTCCAAGCACCATCCATTCTGCTTCAGTAAAAGTAAAACCTTTCTTAGTAGCTAGATCGAGAATTTTGTCTAACTTTGCTCCTACGAACAGGTTTAAGACGATCTTGCCAACATCATGTAGAATGGCTGCTGTGAAGAGAACAGATGGGTCTTCGAGCTCTATGTGGTCACAGAGGCATTCTGCACAGATACCAGTTGCAATCGAGTGATACCATAGGTCTTCTGGCTTCATCCCATATCCATAAAGCTCTCTCGAAAGATATGAAAGACTTCCACTTGCTACCAGGATCTCTTTTATCTGGTCACGGCCTAAAAGAACTAAGGCAGTATCAATATTAGTGACCTGATTTTGGAGACCAAACCTAGCTGAATTGGTTATTTTCAGGATATTTGTGGTAATTGCAGGATCGAACTTCAGGACGTCAACGAGGTCCTGGGTTGTAGTCTTGGGGTCTTCAATGAGTTCAATGGCCCGCTGAACAGCCTTTGGGAAGGTTGGAAGCTTAGTAAATTGTTCAAAAATGTATTCTAAGGTGAAATCAGGCTGAGTATCTGGCATTACACCTGTATTCATAGCATAATCTCCTTTTTTGTGCCTGGAACTGTCACAACAGGCCCATGGTGCAAGGAAAACCTCACCGACTTATTGAAAGGTCCACCCACATGTTCTCCTTTTAGGTTGAGGCCATTTTTCTCAATAGCTCTTTTTACCAGTGAGTAATTCTGGGCACCAATGTTAAAGACATTAGGGCACTCCAAAAATTGTCCACTACCTATCAGCCATATCTCGAGATTTTCTCTCTGGGCTCCTCTGTCCAATAAAGTGTTAAAAAAAATCCTGATCCCCTCTGAACAATCAAAAACCGGAAAGGAGTCATCCCTTTCAGATGCCTTTGGCACCACTAAATGACAAAGCCCTAATAGCCCATTTTTTGTATCCCGTACGCAAACACATAGTCCGGAGCCAAGATTTTTCGTGACTATAGTTTCATCAGAGCCCTTCAAAATCCTATAGTCCCCCTTAAGGACCTCAAACTCTTTCATGTTTTACTCCTTGGAAGGAAACCTTATAATATATATCGGGATATATATAAAAACCTTAAACCTGTTTTTGTTGCATGTGTCAAAACCATTCGTTCCATCTGCTTTGAGGTAAAGTAACTCAAGCACTTTCAGGAGGGAGCAACTAAGGCCATCAACTGAGAAAAGCGTTTTAATAAACACCTAGAGGGAAAACCACAGTGAGCCCCATGGACTGGATGAAACGAGTGTTTCAAATGCTTACGCCCAGACAGCGTATAGCAAGCAAAAAAAGGAGAAAATCATGAAAAAGGCAAGTTTTTACAAAAAAGAAGATGAAGGTAAGGTAAAATGCTCTCTATGTAGCCATCGATGCCTAATAAAAACTGGTAAAAGAGGAATCTGCGGGGTTAGAGAAAACCTTGAAGGGGATCTCTATAGCTTGGTATATGGAAAAGTTGTTTCTGAAATCCCAGACCCCATTGAAAAAAAACCCCTCTTTCACTTTCTTCCTGGATCCATAACCTATTCCATCTCAACTGTTGGTTGCAACTTTAAGTGTAAGCACTGCCAGAACTGGCAGATCTCCCAATGTCCACACCTTCATAATGGGGAAATCATAGGCAATGACCGAACACCAGAGGAGATAATTTCAGGTGCTCTCTCAAGTGGGGCGAAAAGCATCAGCTACACCTATGTAGAACCCACTATTTTCTATGAATTTGCCTATGATTGCGCCAGACTTGCCAAACAGCAAGGACTAAAAAACTGTTTTGTGAGTAACGGGTTCATGACCGAGGAAGTCATAAAAGAGCTTTCCAAGGTCCTTGACGCTATAAACATCGACCTGAAGGCCTTTACTGACAAATTCTACAAAGAGATCTGCGGTGCAAGACTCCAACCAGTTCTTGATAGCATTGAAAATATGTATAAAGCGGGAGTATGGGTAGAGGTAACAACGCTGTTAATACCCGGGCTTAATGACTCAAAAGAAGAACTAAAAGCGATTGCAAAGTTTATCTATTCTGTTAGTCCAGACATACCCTGGCATGTTACTGCATTTTATCCCACCTATAAACTGCTAGAGTGCCCCCCTACTACCGCCGAAACACTACAAATGGCGAGAGACATAGGATTAGAACAAGGGCTCAAATTTGTCTACGAGGGCAATGTGCCGGGATCAGGTGGAGAAAACACCACATGCCCTGAATGTGGGGCACTCCTTATCGAGAGGATGGGCTTTAGAATATTAAAAAACAATTTAAAGGCAGAGAATAATGGCCCCAGAGGCTCTTGCCCAAAATGTGGGCTCAAGATCCCTGGTGTATGGGGCGGCGGGGACGTCTCTTAGGCCGTCTCCCCATTCGGAGCCCAATAAACTGCCATATTGTGTCAAAATATAGGGCTCCACCCTTATACGAAAGATCCCATCTATCGCTACTTGGGACTATCTGAAACTGTGACGCCTTTGACCTGCTTTCGCATACCAGCCACTCTACATCTCTTATTGGCACTATAGAGTCACCATGCGAGTGCAGAAATAGAACGGCCTTTTTTAAGGCACTCATCTTCTTCCTATTTAGAAATGGGTCTTCAAAATCACCAAGTTCTCCACACCCCAGAGCCCTAAAAAAGGCCTCTGTCTCTGCAAATGCACTTTCCAAGACAAGGCAGAGTAAGGATTCCTCAAACTTCGAAAACGCATCCAGTGCAGACGCAGTTCCAAGACTCCTGCCCATCAGCACCACAGGCCCAGGCCGGTTTTCCTTTCCTTTATATTTTAGAAAATCCTCTACTGCCTTTCGACATAACTTGAGAAAAAAATGGGTATCCTTTTCAGGGATTGCATCCTGGTAAGGGAGCCAGAAGAAACTCCCTCCTTTAAGAGAGAAACCAGATGCAAGGTAAGCCGCGTCTATTTCCTCATCGTACTCCGATGGGAAATAGAGTATATGAGGCTCTTCAGGTTGCCCAAGCACACCTTTTAAGCTTATTGACCCGAGTGCAGGGAAACTAATAGGGATTTCTGTAATATTTGGTTCTCCGCTTAGAGGATGTCTTGGAACAGACCTTTCCTTAAAAATTTCTTTTGGCAAGGTCACTTCACTCATGACTACTTCCACCAATTTTTTCTCTCACAATGTTCTTTAAAACACTTCTTTACAAAACCGGACCCAAAAGCTCCGTGCCCCATATAATTCACACAGCTTGCCTTAAGGGTGTTGAGGAGGCCCTTTAAGACCTCCTCACGCTCCCTTTCATCTATAAAGTTTCTCTCCTTTTTCATCTGAAAGACCACTACGCCTTTGGTCTCCTCAAGGAAAGATTCTACGTCTTCTGGCTCTGGATTTAGATCTTTCAAGTAGTCCTCTTTAACAGGTATCTCAATCTCTACAAGGAGTCCGATGTACCAACGATCTCCGGCAACTCGCCTTGACCGGTCAAAAAGCCGAAGCACTAGGCCATTATCCAGCTTTATCTCTTCAATAAGTTCTTTTGGAAAGACTGAAGTATCCATTAGTGTTTAAATGCCCTCTGTCCTGTAAATACCATGGCCACAGGTGGATCTGCCTCGTTACATGCCTCAATTGACTCCCAGTCCCTCAAAGAACCTCCAGGATGGACTATCGCAGTAATGCCCTGCCTTATTCCTACGTCCACACCGTCCCTAAATGGGAAAAATGCATCTGAGACCATGACTGAGCCAGGGAGTCCGCCTCTATCTTCCTTGACCTTTTGATCAATTTCATCTTTAAGGGCCTTATCCATCTCGCCCTTTTCAACCTTTAGCTCAAGCTCCTTATAACTAATTCCATGACGATCAAAGCAGACTATATCTGCATACTTCGTATAGGCCTTATACACCGCTATCTCTGCCACACCTACTCTATCCTGCTCTCCTGTACCTATCCCAACTGTAACACCATTTTTTACGTAAATAACAGAGTTTGAAGTAATACCCTGCTCCACAGCCCATCCGAAAATGATGTCTTTATATTCTCGTTCATCAGGAAGCCTCTTGATCTTATAGACCTTTCCCTGATACTCGCACTCAGCCGGCTTAAGATCCTCTTTTGAACGAATCTTGTTTACAGGGGACTGCTGAATAATAATGCCACCGTCTATTAGGCATTTAAAATCAATAAATCTCTTATCCCAATACTCTTCTAGCCTATCTATCCTGGCTATCTTAATAATTCTCAAATTTTTTCTCTGCTTCAATATGTCAACAGTGCCCTCCTCATAATCTGGCGCAGCCACTACCTCAAAATACTGACTGTTTATGGCCTCTGCCGTTGCCTTATCAACCGGCCTATTAAGCGCAACACAGCCACCAAATGCTGCCACCCTGTCTGCACGGAAGGCCTTTGTAAAGGCATCCTCAAGGCTGTCACCCAGGGCAACTCCACATGGGTTATTATGCTTAACGATAACGCATGCAGAATTATCCATCAAAAATTTCAGGACATTCAAGGAGTTGTCTACGTCTGTCAGGTTGATCTTGCCTGGATGTTTACCTGCCTGGATCATATCTTCTTCGGAAATTGCACTAACAAGGCCGTTTCCAGGCTCGATATAATGACAGTCGCCCAGTACGAGATTGCCATTGACTAATTCATAAAGAGCTGCCTGTTGGTCTGGGTTTTCACCATAGCGAAGCCCTCTTTCCTCCCCATCAATCACCCAGGTCCTCTTCCTATAAACTAGGGTCTGATCCCCCAGAGTAATTTTCATCTCATCTGGGAACTGATCCCCAATGATCTTTTTGTACATTTCTTTCATATCAGCCATGACATTACCTCCTTTTTCCCTAAGCGCTCAAATGAACGCTGAGTTTCAGTCCTAATTCAATTTTATGGAATATGCAAGCCATAAGACACTACAGTATAGCGGTCAATTAACATAAAGGAAACCACCCAAAATGGAATAGAAAGAACGATAGGGACTGCCAATCGACAAATACACCCACTCCAGTCAAAATTTAGCGGGTCTCTAACCCCAAGCCCCAATGTTGAGACAAAAACGTACATGGAAAAACACTCAAGGGCAAAGGGCGGGAAACCCAAAAAGCCCAGTGCCGGCATCTCAAAAAGCTTTGTTTCTCCCACAAATGGTATCGTGTAAATCCACTTACTCCCGGACCAATAATTCCAAAACTCCCATAAAAATCCGCAAAGAAGTCCTCCTAGTAGAAGGCAGTATGTTATGTTCCTCTCTCCACGCCTAAAGTCACTTATAATACTTTTTCCCCCAAAGAGGGCATTGACGGGATCCAACATAAAAAAGGAAAATCCCCACACAAGTGGAAAAAAATACTGTGGCCACAGAAGTGGAAGGACCAAGAACAGGACTCCAATAAAAAAAGATGCAATCTCAAAGGACAAAGACGACCAGCCTAGGCCCCGTTCCCCCTCTTCAGCTCGCCTCTGGAGCACCACCGGGTGAGGGCTTTTGCTCCTTTTAAACAAAAGATCCATCAATACAATGGTGGTAAAAAAGATTCCGGGAAGAACCGTTGCAAAGGAAAGGGCATACCCCACCCACCTTAGCCATAGGCTTTGAGTAAGGTTTATATAATGCCAGTTGCTTAGCCTCAGATTTATTAGCTCAAAGATGAGCCATATGGTAACAGACCAAATGCATAGGTTAATAAAACATTTTGGGTTAGACGTTATTGGAGATATTCCACGCCTTTTTTTTATAATGGCATCAAGGATGATTATATAAGACCACCAGGAAAAGATGTAAAAAAATTCCTTTATGAATCCTATACCCTTAAATAGGGCTATTTCAGAAATAATAAGTATTAAAAAGGCAATCCAGCCGTAAAAGGCCATTGGAGTAAAATATGGGATGTGGAGAGCCAACGCAGTCCTTGGCGCGCTCCACACCCTAGCCTAGCTATTTAATTTAAACCAAGCTTCTTCAAAAGGATATCTTTTTGCAGGACACCAGAATGATACCTTCCATCTGTAAAGATGTAAGTTGGAGTCCCAGTAATCCCCTTTTGCTGTAGGAATTTGACTGTATCCTCAACCTGCTTTTTGCCTGCCTCGCACTGGTTATTGGATCTATATTGACTTTTTAAGCCCTCAAGCCCCTTTTTGTCACATATTATAGAGATACACTGCTCTTTGGCACCTCTGTGGAAACGGAGGGGGAACAATAGAAATTTCACCTTCACTTTTCCCTCATCTATCAATTGTTCAAGGACCTTTTCAGCCTTTTTACAATAAGGACACATTGGATCAGTGACAAAATATAAGGTCTTTCCTGTTCCCTTTTCAAAGGCAACCAAATTATCTAGGGTCTTAAGCTGAGCAGGAGTAAATCTGTTTAGCTCCTGAATCGTTTCCCTTGTGACATTTGTCCTGTCTGCCACCCTAAATATCTGGCCATTTATTATATATTTGCCTTTAGAGTCAGTATAAATCACTCTCTTTTGAGCTCCCAAGGAGACAGTGGCTTCGCACACGCCCTTTACAACGCTTTCATTGACTTTATCCACCTTAATGGACCTATTGAAAGTCTTTTGAATAATCTCTGATACCTTTTCTGCAGACGGACAGTTTGCCCCTGCCATGGAAGTCCCAGTCATCAAGACAAAGGATAAAACCACAGACCAAATTACGATACTTCTAAAATTCATAAGCTACTCCTCACATTAAGATAGACGGTATCTGTAAACCTATACCAATCTCACTCTATACTTTATTGCCTGAGACTATGCAATCCACCAACTTGGTTTTATCCTTCTGATCACATTTAATCCCCCTGGGAGAACCATTAATCTTTCGAATCCCTGAGACCTAAGGTACCTTTGAATTTCATATGAACGGGTCCCGGCATTACATATCAAAATTATTGTCTTATCCCTTGGAACCTCAGCTGTACGACTCCTGACCTGGTCATAGGGAATAGACATCCACTTGTCGCTGTAACGTTCCACCCAGGGTGCTGCCTCTTTAGTATGCCTCAGATCAAGTGCTATCCAGTCGCTGTGCTCAGTCTTACCATCCATCCAAGAACAGAATTCCTCTATTTCCACTATTTCAAGCCTGCCAGAAACGAGATTATCGGCAATATTGCCCGCTGTGTTTAGTACATCAACCGCATTGGAAAATGGTGGAGCATAGGCAAGTTCGAGGGTACTAATATCGCTAATAAGAGGCCTTTTTCCAAGGAGTCCTGCTACAGCATTAATACGGGCAAGGACGCCGTCTCCCATCTTACCAAATCCCTGGAGTCCAAGTACCCTTTTTGTGCTCTTATCCACTACCAAATTCATGAACATCATGGCCTGGGTCGGGAAAAAGTGTGCCCTGTCCGCCATAGCTGCTATACTCTGAACCGCATCAAAACCCTCTTTCCTGGCCACCTCAAGGCTTAATCCAGTTGACCCAATGGCCACATCAAAGGCCTTCATAATAAAGGAGCCTACGACTCCATCAAAGGTTGAAGGAATGCCAGCGAGATTGTCTGCGACCACGCGCCCCTGACGATTTGCAACGGATCCAAGTGGGGCATAGGTCTTCTTCCCAGTGATGAGATTTAGTGTCTCAACACAATCGCCTGCAGCATAAATATCTGGATCAGATGTTTGCATCCTCTGATTAACGCATATTGCGCCATATGAAGAACACTGAAGCCCGGCCTCTTTTGCAAGTTCACCCCTAGGTCTTACTCCAGCTGCCATTATTACGAGATCCGCCTTAAGCTCCCTTTTAGGAGTAATGACCTTTTGCACCCTACCAGAATCGTCTCCCACAATCTCTTGAGCACCTTCTCCGGTAAAGATCTTTACCCCATTTTCCTCCATATGAGTCTGAAGCATCTTGGCCATATATGGCGGGACAATATTTGGTAATATTTGGGGCATGAACTCTATTAAAGTCGTATCGATTCCCCAAAGATCCGTAAGGGCCTCGGCCATCTCAAGTCCGATGGCACCGCCGCCGATTACCACCGCCCTTTCAACCTCACCTTTTGAGATCATTTCCTTGATGGCAATGGCCTTGTGGAGACTACTAATAGTAAAAACCCCTTTCAGATCCACTCCCGGAATTGGCAATACATTTGGTCGACTACCTGTAGCGATCACAAGTTTATCGTAAGGGAGCTCTTCTTTTTCTCCACTCTTGACATTTTCAACAAGTACTGTCTTATTTTTTCTATTGATGGAAATAGCCCTGGTTAGAGTCCGAACATTAAGCCCCTTGGCCTCCTCAAAAAAACGATTATCTCTAACCATATGGAAACTGGTACTTCTCAACTCTTTTTCATCTGAAACGTCGCCAGAGACATAATAGGGGATTCCGCAGCCACCATAAGAAATAAGGTCGTCTTGATCTATCAATGTGATTTCTGCATCAGGCAAAAGCCGTCTCGCCCTACAGGCAGCCTTTGGGCCTGCTGCTACGGCACCTATTACTACTATTTTCATGGGAAAAACCTCCTAGACCTATTTGGATAAAAGCTAGTAAAAGCTAGCACACCATATAATAATTTGCAAAGCGCTTTTTCGCACATGTAAAACCACTATCGATTTGCGTTAATAGATTTTTTTTTGTATAAAGAACATTATAACACCTTTTAATTACATATATTAGGAGCATTTATGGAAAAATTAGAAGACTCTTCTGGAATCCCTTCCCAAAGAGAACTTGAAAAGGAAATAAGCGATTACCTATCTAAAAAATATGGTTCTAAGGTTAGGGTAGTGTCCCAAATGATATTTCCTCATCAATTAAAACCCGATAATAACGACTATGACGCTTCTGGAAAATCCCAAAAGGAGGGACTTCCCTTCACCTTTGACCTTCGTCCAGAAGAGCTCGAGACATATCTCGATAAATATGTTGTAAAGCAAGACCAGGCAAAGGCCATCCTCGCCACCAAGGTCTGTACTCACTTTAATCGCATTGCCTATATGCTCAAAAAAGGAAAGGATTCCACCCCAACTGGACTTATAAAGAGCAATATCATCTTAATTGGTCCAACCGGCGTGGGTAAGACCTTTATGGTAAAATTAATAGCCCAAAAACTTGGGGTTCCATTCGTAAAAGGAGATGCAACCAAGTTTAGTGAGACGGGATATGTCGGGGGTGATGTCGAAGACCTGGTCCGCGAGTTGGTACACGAGGCAAACGGTGATATCGAACGGGCTCAGTACGGTATAATATATATTGACGAAATTGATAAGATCGCATCCTCAAAGGGCTTGATTGGCCCAGACGTATCAAGGACTGGGGTCCAAAGGGCCCTCTTAAAACCCATGGAAGAAACAGAAGTAGAACTAAAGACTCCCCACGATCCAATCGCCCAGATTGAGGCTATTGAAAGGTACAAGCGTACCGGCAAGCGAGACAAACGTACAATCAATACCCGTCACATCCTGTTCATCGTAAGCGGGGCTTTTTCAGGTCTGGCAGATATTATAAAAAAGCGTTGTCAAAAGACAGGAATTGGCTTTCATGCCGATATAGACCTTAAAGACGAAATTGATTGGTTAAAGCTTGTAAAACCCCAAGACCTGGTTGAATACGGTTTTGAACAAGAATTCATAGGAAGGCTACCCATAATTGCCGTACTTGATGAACTCGAAGAAGAGGATCTGTTTGAAATTCTCAAGAATCCAAGGAGCTCGGTAATCCTCACCAAAAAGCAAGATTTTAGGGCCTATGGAATCGACTTAAGATTTGAAGAATCTGCCCTTAGAAAAATGGCACATCTTGCCAAACAAGAGGAAACAGGGGCAAGGGCATTGGTGAGCGTTGTCGAAAGAGTTCTCCTTCCGTTTGAAAAAAAACTTCCTTCTCTTGGAATAGACTTTCTCGTGGTTACAGAAGACATGGTAAATGACCCATTGGGTGAACTCGAGAAAATCATCAAAGATCCGCATAATCCCAAAAGACGAGAACAATTTGAGGCAATCCTCAAAGAAGAGGAAGAAACCTATCTATTAAGGCTTGAAAGAGAGGGGGTAAAAATTTGGCAAGAATTAGACATCCCTCTCACCAAGGTGCGTCAGCAAATGATCACCCAACTCATGGTACGTGAAGACATGGATCTTGACGAAGCAGAAGAGAAGGTGCGCTTTCTAATACAGCAGGCAAAAAGTTACGAAGAAAATCTCTATAATCGCTGCGGAATAAAGATAAAATTTGAAGAAGATGCAATAGATTTTCTCATACAAGATGCCATTGGCGACACCGCCGTTCTTTATGAAAGATGCGAACGAGTTATCAATATTTTAGAATATGGGCTGCCCCTGGTATTTGAAAAGTCTGGAAAGGCAGAGTTCTTGATCCCAGTTGAAGGCGTTGAGAATCCAGAGGGCTACGTCAATAAACTCATTAGACAATCACTTTAGGAGAAGAGCCATGATGTTTCCAGAGTATCGTCCAAGGAGACTCAGGAAGAATGAAACAATAAGGGGTCTTATACGTGAGACAAGCCTAGAACTCTCCAATCTGATATACCCACTTTTTGTGGTTCCCGGAGAAAAGATAAAAGAACCTGTCTCTGCAATGCCCGGGGTAGAAAGATTTTCAGTAGATATGCTGGTAGAGGAAGTCAAAGAGGTCATGGACTTGGGTTTGCGTTCAGTCCTCCTTTTTGGAATCCCTGAGAAAAAAGACAGAAAAGGGACTCAGGCATGGGTCAAAACAGGGATTGTTCAAAGGGCCATTGAGGCATTGAAGAAAAAGTGTCCGGATATTTATGTCATCACTGATGTGTGTCTGTGTGAATATACGTCTCACGGGCACTGTGGATTGATTGACGAAAAGAAAAAAGACGTTTCAAACGACCCCTCTCTTGAACTTCTCCAAAAGACCGCTCTTTCTCATGCGAGAGCAGGAGCAGACATGGTGGCCCCTTCAGACATGATGGATGGAAGGGTAGCCGCCATTAGAGAGGCCCTGGATGATAGTGGTTTTGAAGACATTCCAATTATGTCCTATGCAGTCAAATATGCATCATCATTTTACGGTCCATTTAGAGAGGCTGCGGAAAGTACCCCTCAATTTGGCGACAGACGGACATATCAGATGGATCCAGCCAATAAACGTGAGGCCCTGAGAGAAGCTACCTTAGATATGGAAGAAGGGGCAGACATCTTGATGGTAAAGCCTGCAATGCCCTATCTTGATGTAATTCACCTCCTCAGACAAGAATTTACTCTTCCTATTGCAGCCTACCAGGTGAGTGGCGAATATGCGATGATCAAAGCCGCCGGGGCAAACGGTTGGATCGATACTGATAGGGTGATGATGGAATCTCTCCTCAGTATAAAACGGGCTGGAGCAGACATAATCATAACGTATTTTGCAAAGGACGTGGCCCAAAAAATTTGACAAATCACCCCTGCCCTGGCCTAGTCCTATCACACACTTGACACCGAGTTTTTTTGTTGGAGGCCAAAAGAGAAGGAAATGCCCCCTAAGAGATGCAAGAAGAACAGTGAGTGGGAATGGAGTACTATGGGATAGGAATGGACGGGATGGGCAGCGCACCCCCCGTGGGACATGGTCTCAGTCTTCGTACATGCTCCGCTTTGCCGACCTAGTCGGCATCCATGCCGACAAGGTGGGGGCATGGATGCCCATTGGGCCGACCAAGCGGAGCACGGAGGAAAAAGCGAGACCATGTTCCGTTTGGAGCGCATCCGACCAAAGAAAAAGACCTTTTGCAAATAGCTGTCTGTCAGCAGGCAGGCCTACGGTGTCAAGTGTGGGTAAAGGTCAGCTGCCCTGGCGAATAGAGACAATGTGGCTGGGAAAGGCTATCTGTAAACTCTCTCAGAGGATTCTAGATCCGAGGTGGAGGGCAATAAAAACTGGCAGATGGGGTGCCCTGTGAGCACTTATGCCAAAGCAGTTGCTGCGTTGAAGCACCCAGGCTTCAGGTGGCTTCTCATAGGCCAGGCCCTCTCCCTTCAGGGTAACTGGATTCAGAACACTGCCCAAAGATGGCTTGTCCTTGAGCTATCCAACTCCCCATTTTATGTTGGTTTGCTAGGGGCAGTCTCTGGTATTCCCGTACTGCTATTCTCCTTTATGGGTGGGTATCTCTCAGACAGATTCGATAGGTTTTCAGTACTATTTCTCGCCCATGTTCTAATATTGTTGCAAGGCCTGTTCCTGGGCGTAATGGTGGACATTGATAGGATAACCCTTGGGCTCCTTTTGATAACTTCTTTTTTCTTTGGTACAGGCATGGCCTTTGAGGTACCTGCACGCCAAACCCTCGTTTTTGACCTAGTCGGGAAAAAAGACATCACGAATGCCCTGGCACTACACAGTACTGCCTTTAATCTCGCGCGTTTCTTGGGTCCAGCTGTAGCCGGATTCCTCATGGACCTGAAGATGCTCTCGCTTTGTTTTTATCTGAAGGCAGTTAGTGCACTCCTGGTGATTTGGGCACTTTTTATCATCTTAAAACGTGGGTATGCAACAAACAAAAAGGCGGTTAAACAGCAGGTCGGCCTAAAAGAAGGGATAAAATTTGCGTCTCGTCACCCCTTAATACGACCTGTTCTCACTATTATCCTTGTCTTTGGAATAACTCTGCTTCCTTATTCAATTTTACTTCCCTCTCTAGGAAGGGATGTTCTGGGTCTAGGTGCAAGAGAATATGGTCTCCTTTGCTCGTCAAATGGTCTTGGAGCCCTAGCAGGCGCCATTTTTGTTGCATTCTTGGGCAATACGGACAATAGAACCAAATGGTGGTGGATAGGTTCGACTATCTTCCCAGTCACTCTTATAATAGTAGGACTAGCGCAAAGCTTTTACCAGGCTTCATTCGCACTATTCTTTTCAGGATTTTTCATGGTGATTTGTGCAACAAGTGCCATAAGTCTAATCCAGATCCATTCTAAAGATCATATTAGAGGGCAGATGATGGGGCTCTTCACAACAAGCTTCATGGGGTTCTTCCCTATTGGAAGCATCTTAGTAGGAGCCGTGGGAGACTTACTCGGAGTACGGGCCACCCTTATATTACAAGGTAGCACCGCCCTCCTTATCGTAATCATGATTAAGATGAGGCACCGCCTCACCACATTATTTTTTTCCTCACCCTGAACCTCCACAACTCGTCATTGACTTCTTAGGTGTTTTGCTACCTTTTGCCTTATCTTTAGTCATATTACCGCTACATGAAGTTTTTTTACCATCCATCTTCATGTTTTTTCCACTACAAGACGAAGAACCACAGCCAGTCTTTTTTCCTTCAACCTTACTTTTTCCTTTTCCACAAGACGAACCGCAACCTGTACCCTGGTCAGCTAAAGCACTCGAACTCACTGTAACACCGCCGCTAAATACCAAACTTGCAATACCCATCCCTGCCAAGGCCTTTTTAATCTTTTCGTTCTTCATAACTCTACTCCTTTTTTATTTTTTGTCCCCAATGGGACAAAATGGATCTTTTTCAGAAAAAATGTCTAGACCGAAGCTATTAGCACTGGCAAAACAGCCCCCGCACGCCGGGCTCAATCTGCAAGTCCTACACTCAGCTGGTCTATTTCTATACTTTTGCGCACGGTCTGAGTAATAGATTGTTTCAAGGCCTTGTTCAAAAATATTTCCCAGAAAGGAAGGGAACTTCCGGCAGGCATGAACCTCTCCGTCAGAAAGAAGGGCTACAAAGTTAAATGCGGCCCCGCATCCAAAACCAGTACATCCATCAAAGGGCTCCTTACCCTCTCTGTCTAAAAGTACATTTATAAGATTATCCTTAAAATATATACACTCTATCTCCTCTGATGAGGTCATAAACTCTTCCAAAAAGCTCCAAAACTTTTCTCTCTTTGGCAGGGAGAGCCGTGCCCCTTCTCCAACGACGCTCAATCTATTAAAGGTAAAACTGTCTGTATATTGGTCCAAAATCTTAGAAAGGGGGATCACCTCATCGATATTCTTGTTGGTAAGAGTCAACATCACTGAGGAATCCACACCTAATTCCCTCAATAAGGTGAGAAAATCCAGGGTACGCTTAAAGTGTCCGGTACCCCGAATGGCATCGTTTGTCTCTTCAAGTCCCTCCAGACTCACCTGATAGTAATTTGGCATTCCAATTTTCAGCATCGCTTCAAGCCACTCTCGTGGCACTGGATTTCCAAGAATAGAGACCATAAAGCCCATTTTTATGGCCCCTTCATATATCTCCTTGAAATGTGGATATAAAAATGGATTCCCCCCACTAAAGCAAACATGCCCTCTTACAAAGTGACCCCAGCAAAACTCCCTAAGCTCCTCTAGTACCTCAAACGCCTTTTCCAGGCTAAGAGGGGCCCTTTCGCTCCGATCATAACAGTGTTTGCAGTGTAAGTCGCAGCGTTGAGTGATATGCCATTGAAGGCTGAAAACCCTCGGAGAAATAAGTCCTTCTGTAAAGGCGTTTTCTGGAAAAGAAGATTTATCTCTTTTTATCTTTGGATGAGGTATGACCAGTAGCCCCTCATCGATCGCATCCCATATAGTTGACTCAATATCTCCTATTGACACATTGAAATCACTGGAAACAGCCTTCAAATCAAGGTGTTCCGCCACAATCTTGAGTGCCAATAGATCCTGTGAGGTTGCCGGTCTAAGACGTAATTCGCCATCTAAAGGATGCTTATAAACCAGGAAAAAACGCTGTCCTTCGTCTTCTATTAGCTCAATAGATGGATTGATTTCAATACCATCAATCTCCTCTAAATCTAACTCTATGCCTTTTACATAGCTTAACGCATTCTCTAATGAGGCTCTAATCTCAGGACTAAGGTAATGACTAGTTGTAATTTCTTGTAAAAAATCGTATACCATTAATTTAGTTATCAGTCTAAAAAATAAAACTGTCAAGCTTTTTATGAATGCTCTTAAAAAGGCCGATCCAATTGAATTAAGGCGTATTGTTGACCATCTTGCCCTTAAAATAGGGCCAAGGCATTATTCTGCCACTCACAGCCTAGATAAAACGCGCGATTTCATAATAAAGGAGTTTGAATTACAGGGACGGAAGATCTGGCTCCAAGATTTTCAGTATAGGGGCAATATATATTGGAATGTCATAGCGAGTAACCATAATGGTATCTCCCAACACATTGATAAAGAACCAATCCTAGTCATTGGAGCCCATTACGACACTGTTTCCACCACTCCAGGGGCAGACGACAACGCAAGCGGAATAGCTGGACTCATAGAACTATCAAGGATCTTAGGGAAGCATCTTCCTGATGATGTAGTGCTTGCTGCATTTTCCCTAGAAGAACCTCCATGTTACAGGACAAGAAACATGGGAAGCTATCACCTGGCAAAACACCTTAAAAAATCTGATATTGACCTTAAAGGAATGGTGTGTCTGGAGATGATTGGATATTATAGCGACAGTCCCAATAGTCAATCTTTTCCTGTTCCCTTCATGAAGGGGATTTACTCCAACATTGGTAATTTCATTGGTCTGGTGGGAAATCTGTGGTCCAAAGGGCTTACCAAAAGACTTAAGGCCTCGTTTTTAAAAGCTGGCACCATTCCAACTGAGAGCATAAATGCACCCTTTTGGGTAATAGGATCAGATTTTTCTGATCACTGGGCCTTTTACAAGTTTGGATATAGGGCGGTGATGGTTACGGACACCGCCTTTTATCGAAATCCAAACTACCATCGGCCAACTGATCTACCCCAAACCCTGGATTTTCATAGAATGGCAGCAGTTGTTGATGCATTAGTAGTGGCTACAATAGACTTGTGCAGGCTATCTCTTTAGCAATGCGATCAAGGCCTGAATGGGATCTTCATGTTTTTGTGCATCCCTAACAATTTCATCCACTTGCCTAGCCTTTTCCTCGCTAAGACCTGCCCTTAAAAGTAAATCACAGGGACCAGCCAAATCAGATTCCTGGTATTTTTCCATGGGAATTTGAATGAGATATGCAGCGGGTACTGCAATGGATAAATCTAGGCCCTGTTCCTTGGCCACCGGTTCTATATCAGCAACAGACTGGGAGATCTTTTTTATGAGCTTGAAATCCGTTCCTGCAAGCTTTTTTGCCAGTTGGGCCAATCTTTCCCTTAAGAGTTCATCTTTCTGGGACTTCAGACCCTCAGGAACTGCTCCAAGACACTGTTCAGCATAAGGACAATAGGCAGCACATCCAAAATCCATTCTGGGATTTGGCACCTCTTTTCCACAAGACGGACATTTTCTTTTGGAATCATCCTTAAAAAACTCAATGTCTGCCCCACAGTTTGGGCACTTTGCCTCAAATATGGCCTCTTGATTCCAGTATCTTGTATCCTGACCTGGGCACTTCACTTTTCAATCTCCCTTCAAAAAAAGGGCTGAGGTCTTCCCTTGGCCTCAGCCCTTTTGGGATGGTCTTAGTCGCCTAAAATCTCCTTTAAATCCTCATCTGGCGTGGTAATCGGTTTTATGTTGTATTTTTCCACCAATAAATTCAACACATTTTCAGAGAGAAATGCCGGCAAGCTTGGACCAAGCTTAATATTCTTTATGCCAAGGTACAATAGTGTCAGAAGAATTGCTACTGCCTTTTGCTCATACCAGGAAAGTACTAGGGACAATGGTAGTTCATTCACGTCACAGTCAAAGGCCTTTGCCAGAGCCAAGGCAACTTCAATTGCGGAATAAGCGTCATTACACTGGCCCACATCTAAGAGCCTTGGTATGCCACCTATATCCCCTAGCTTTTTATCAAAGAATCTAAACTTGCCACATGCAAGAGTCAGGACAACGCAATCCTCTGGGACCTTTTCCACAAACTCTGTATAATAATTTCTCCCTGGCTTGGCCCCATCGCAGCCTGCCACAAGGAAGAAATGCCTAATGGCCCCAGATTTCACTGCTTCAATAATCTTATCTGCAACTCCCAGGATGGCATTTCTTCCAAAGCCAACCATTACGCTGCCCTTGTCTTCGTCTGAATCAAACCCTGGCATCTCAAGGGCCTTTTCTATAACAGGAGTGAAATCGTGATCCTTGATGTGTTTGACTCCTGGCCAGGCCACTACACCACAAGTGAAGATGTTGTCCTTGTAGGTATCAATAGGCTTTTGAATACAGTTTGTAGTCATGACAATTGGGCCTGGGAACTGGGGAAATTCCTTTTGCTGGTTCTGCCAGGCAGTGCCGAAATGTCCATAGAAGTGAGGATACTTCTTGAGTTCAGGATATCCATGGGTTGGAAGCATCTCTCCATGGGTATATACATAGATCCCTTTACCCTCACTTTGTTTCAAAATCTCTTCCAAATCCTTTAGATCATGCCCTGAGACCAAAATTGCCTTACCCTTTTTATGGCCTAGAGGAACCTCGGTTGGAACAGGATGACCATAAGTTCCAGTGTTGGCAGCATCCAATAGTTCCATAGCCTTAAGGTTTGCTTTGCCGCATTCAAGCACGAGATTTACCCAATCTTCTAGTGATATATCTGTCCTCAAAGTGGAGGCGAGTCCACGTTCGACAAATTCAAAGACATAATCATCTTCCTTGCCAAGGATACTTGCATGGTATCCATAGGCTGCCACACCCTTAAGTCCGTAAATGAGAGTTTCCCTCAAAGACAGGATGTCTTCGTCTACTGATGGGTCAGCCTTTATTCCAACACTTTTGGCCTTTTCAATCATCTCATCCATGGAAGAGCCAAGCGTGAAGGTAGCAGCATCTGAAGTGAATTCTTCTCCAATCTTGGACTTAAGTTCGTCTCGTCTTTCAAGTGTCTCTTTTATGAGCTCTGCGAGTCTGGCTGGATCAAAATTCACGTTGGTCAATGTTGAAAAAAGGGCTGCGAGCATAAAACGCTCACCATCACGATCTGTAATGCCCTTTTCCCTTGCCTTTAAAGAGACTTCTGCAAATCCCTTGAGGGCATAGACCAGAAGGTCCTGAAGATCAGCGGTTGTCTCGTCCTTTCCGCAAACCCCTATTACTTCACAGCCTTTTCCCTTGGCAGTTTGTTCACATTGAAAACAAAACATAGTCTCTTCCTCCTTTTAGTAGAAGTGATTTTAAGATTACAATACTAGTTACAGTATCTGCTTTCCTTGATACAAATCAAGAAATTCTTATGACAAAGATTCTGCCAATCTGTTTTAAGAGTGAATGAGGCTGTGTAATTCAGTAGCAATCCATGAAAAGGGTGCGTACGACGAACAATTTGGTAATTACTGAATACTTGTGATTAATTTGAATCCAGATTGAAAAGGATTGAAGTGGTATCAAGAAGTGCTTTTACACACTCTTCATTGGAGGCATTCTTTCTAAGGCATACTATGGGATCATGGAGAATCTTTTGAACTATGGAATTGGTAAGCCTCTCTATAGCCTCTAATTGATCATCAGAGAGATTGCCTAGATATTTTTTACTCCTTTCCAACTCTCTTCTTCTTATGGCCTCGGCCTTTTCTTGTATTCCCTGGATTACAGGCAGTACGTCGAGGGTCTTCATCCATGAAAGAAACTTTAAAAGTTCTTCCTCCACCATCCTCTCTGCCTTTTTCGCTTCTTTCGCCCTTTCTTGCTTATTCTCCTCTACTACTCCTTTTAAATCGTCTATGTCATAAAGATAAACATTTTCAATATCATTTATTGCCGGATCAATATCCCTTGGCACAGCGATATCTATAAGGAAGAGTAGTCTGTGTCGCCTTGGACGCATAGCGCGTTTGACCTGGTCCTTTGTCAACACCAAACCAGGTGCACCAGTGGAACTAATGACAATATCCGCCTTTACCAGCGCATCTTCTATTTCATCAAGGCCAATAGCATCTCCACCAAGCTGAGTGGAGAGTTCCACTGCCCGCTCCAGCGTCCTGTTTGCCACGATTAGGCCCTTCACACCGTTGGAAATTAGGTGTTGAGCAGCTAGTTCTGCCATCTCGCCAGCCCCTATTAGCATGGCCACCTTGTCTGACAATTCTCCAAAAATTTTTCTTGCAAGCTCCACTGCAGCATAACTAATAGAAACCGCCTGACTTCCAATCTTTGTCTCAGTTCTCACCTTCTTAGCCACAGAAAAGGCCTTGTGTAAAAGCCTATTTAAGACCATCCCAGTGGTCTTAAAATCCGAGGCATGTCTATAGGCGTCTTTTAATTGACCAAGTATCTGGGGTTCTCCTACCACCATTGAATCTAGACTTGAGGCAACCATGAAAATGTGCCTTATGGCATCTTCGTTCCTATATTCATATACATGTTCATCGATAGTAGGCACTGGGAGCCCGCTTTTTTGTGCCCAAAGTTCCTTTAGCTCTATTAATGCCCTTTTGGGGTCAGTACTGGTAAAAAGCACTTCCACCCTATTACATGTTGAGAGGAATAAGACCTCGTCTACAGGAGGGATTTGGGCAAAGAGCTTAACAGGTTCTTCTTCGGCACCTTTAAGGGCTAGAGGTTCCCGGACCTCCACAGGGGCAGTTTTGTGATTTACTCCTATGAGAAGTATAGTCTGCTGCTTAAAACCTTGAGACATAGCTGTGCTCTCCAGATAACAGGAAATTCACCCCTATGAATGTGAATATAAGGGTCAGGAACCCGATAATGGTCATTATTGCAGCCCTTCGTCCTCTCCAACCAACAGTAAGACGCTGATGCAGTATCGCCGCATACCACAGCCACGTAATTAGGGACCAGGTCTCTTTTGGGTCCCAGCCCCAATACCTTCCCCAGGCCTCTTCCGCCCATATAGATCCAGTTACAATCCCAATAGTTAACAGCGGAAACCCTACCTTAAGACAACGCTCATTCATTACGTCTAGGGCATCGAGCGATGGAAGCCTTTTAAACAGCCCCCCAAGGTGTTTTTTCTTAATCTGCCTCTCCTGAATGAGAAACATTACAGATATACAGAAGGAAAGAGCGAAAACTGCATATGAAATTAGACAAATCGTTGCATGAATTGGAAGCCATATACTCTGCAGTGCTGGCGGCAGAGGGACCACCCGCTGGGGCTGGACTGCTGCAGCTGCCATAATCAAGAGAATAATGGGGGTAACAAACGTTCCAATAGTCTTTAAGCGATATTTTTGCTCTAAAGCCAGATAGAGGCCAGTCATGAAAAAGGCGACAAAAGATAAGGTCTCATGAAAGTTGACAACAGGAGGATGCCCAGACTCATACCATCTAGCTCCAATTGAGAGGCCATGTAGGATAAAACCGCAAAACAACACCCAAAGAGCCGCCCTTTTTACTGGTTTTTTAAGGGTGATCATATGGACAAAAAAACCTCCAAAACTCACCCCATAGACCAAGAAGGCAAGGACGAAAAAAAACCTATCCATAATAATTCCTCACAATCTTTAGGGCCTCTTCACCACCAATTTTCTTAGCCCACTGTCTAATGCCCTGTTTATCACCGTCAATAAAACATTGAGCTGACTTTAAGTCAAAGAGGATTTTAAGGGCTCTTTTCTTTTCATCATCATTTTTAAGATTGTTTATAATGAGTCTTCTAAGCTTCCCCACACACTCTATATATTGAGAAATGGACTCGGGAAATTGTTTTTCAAGCTCTTTGCGTATATTCTTTGAAAGCCCTGGACCAAGGCCACTTGTAGAGATTGCAATCTTTAATGCCCCACGCTTGACAACCGACGGCACTATAAAGCTACAACGGGAGGGCACATCAACTACATTACAAAATATCCTGTTTCTTTGAGCGGCATTAAAGACCCTATCCTGGGTTTCTGGATCATTTGTAGCTGCTACTATGAGCCATGCGCCATCGAGGTATTCTTCCTTAAAAACATCGTTAATATATTCAATATCTCCATTGTCACGAAATTCTACTAATCCCTCATGAAGAACTGGGCTCACCACACGACATTTAGCCCCTGCCTCTAATAGGGACTTAACCTTCCTAAAAGCGACCCTCCCTCCTCCGATTACTACTACAAGTTTTCCTTCAATGTCCAAAAATGCCGGATAATACTCCACTTTATACCCCTAAAATCAATTACAGTGTTACTTATATCCAATGAACTGTAAACAGCAATCTCTGTAATGCCCATAGATATCGAGCACTAGGCATGATTGCATAGTACTTTTCAGTACCCAGTGAGCCCTTACCTTGTGAAGAATTTTATACGATTTAATACAGTCATTCTTTCTTGAGTACAACCTTTTTGTCTAAATAAGATCCCATAAAAATTATTATAGAGTACAAACAAATACGTTTTGATCTATGAAATCAATCATTCCTTTTGTGGATAAATATTGACAGCTTCAGCCCCAATTCAAACAAAAGCCATAGAGGGCCAAATAGCAATATCTGAGAAAAGATGTCGGTTGGGACCAAAAAGGCACTCAGGGCATAGAGGCCTATTAAAAAAAACTTACGTTTCTTCTTGATAGTCTCTCTCTCAATAATCCCGCTTTCAATCGCCAACGCCATGGTAAACGGGACCTCAAAGACAAGTCCTGTAAAAAACACAAATTTCACCAGTAGAACTACATATTGACCAATCCTTGGCATTGGTAATAGGTCTTGTGCAGCATAACCAAGGGAAAATGCGAGAAGAGTGGGAAAGAGGACAAAGAAGCCAAAAAGTCCACCTGCGAAAAAAAGAGCTCCTCCCCAAAAAACGATCCTTCTCAAAAAACTCTTTTCCTTTGGATAAAGCCCCGGAGCAACAAATGCCCAGGCTTGATAGACAAAAAATGGAGTAGTTAATAAAAGCGCCGTCCAGAAAGCTATCTTTAGATAGGCGAAAAAGCCCTCTGTTAGGGCAGTGTAGACAAGTCCATGACTAGAGCCAAGATAAGAAGATGAAAGCGGCGTAAGGAGGATTCGCATAATCTCTTCTGAGAACCAATATGCCAGGAGGAAGATGGTACAAAAAAAGGCTAGGACCTTTAACAGCCGAGAACGCAGTTCTTCCAGATGGTGCCTAAATGGTGCTAAGTCAAGATGCTCTAGAGTCTTCAGTACCTGACTGTTCACTCTCCTGATTCCTTACAACTTCCTTAATAGAACTTTCCCCTTTTTCCTTCTCCTCGATCTCCTTGGCATGCCCCTTGGCAGGCTTCCAGTCTCCGCCAAGCCCTCCTGGAGGGCGCTTAGCCTGATCGAGTTCCGGAAGCTCCATTTTATCCAATAGCTTTAAATCAGTAACGTCGTCCACGTCAAACTCAGATTTGAACTCATCGGCTGTTCTTTTTAAATCATTGACAAAACGTGCGATTTTCTTGGCCACTTGAGGCAATTGCTCAGGGCCTAAAACTATAAGCGCTATGGCGAAAATTACTATAAGCTCTGGGACACCTATACCAAACACGATATCACCTTTTTTAATAACTACTTATTAGCCACAAATAATCATTAATTAATCAACAAAACACGCGGATATTCCTTGTTCCAATAAGACATAATAACTCATAAGTAATGGTATCTGCAAATCTCGCAAGCTCTTCACAGGTAATTTCTTCATCCCCCTGTTTTCCAATTAACACAACTTCATCCCCGACCCTACATTCTCCGCATTCGGTAACATCAATAACAGTGCTTCGCATGGATATCCTTCCCACAACGGGGACTCTCTTTCCCCCTACTAAAACCTGTGCCCTGTTTGAGAGACTTCTGAGATAACCATTATCATATCCTACTGGGATCGTGGCAAGTTTAGATGGTCGAGATGCGGTCCAAGTGCCACCATATCCAACCCTACAACCTTTGGGCACGTCTCTCAGGGAGTGTATCCTGCTCTTAAAACTCAATGCCGGCTTAAGGCCGAACTCCTTATTAATATCATGTCCATTGAAAGGTATCGCTCCATAAAGGGCAATACCTGTTCGAACTGCATCAAAGGCCGCTTGTTTAAAGTGAAATATCCCAGCGGAATTTAACAGATGCGTTATCGAAGGAGTCCATCCCAAGCCAGTTGCCATCTTCAAAAATTCCTGAACTCTATTAATCTGCTCCAAGTTTAATGGCTCACATGGTTCATCTGCGCATGCTAGATGAGAATAGAGGCCTTCTAGCTTTATGCCTTCTAATGCAAATTGTTTTTTTATTATCCAAAGGGCATCTTCCTGAGATAGACCAAATCTCGTCATGCCAGTATCAATCTTTAAGTGGCATTGTATTTGACGGCCTAACTTTTTTCCAACATCAGACAACCTCAAAATCTCTTCTTTTGTAGTTATACCTATAGAAAGATCGAGATCAAAGGCCTGCTGTTCAAGCCCTTCTGTTATCCCTGAGATAAGTAGTATCGGGGATTTAATTCCACATTCTCTGAGGATGCTCGCCTCGCCTACTTCTGAGACCCCAAATCCCCAAAGTCCCTCTTTCCCCTCGAGGACTCGCGAAACTTCTACCATACCGTGACCGTATGCGTCGGATTTTACTATTGCTATAATCTTCTGTGCTGGTCCAGGAAGGGCCCTTTTGATGACAGAAAAATTGTGGCAAATTGCGTCCAGGTCTATAATTACCTTATTTGATGGGCAAAGGGTCATTTAAAAGAGACCCCCGTGTGCCCAAATCCCCCTGCGTCCCTCTGGGTCTTCGAAAGTTCGTCTACCTCCTTCCACCTTATTAAAAACCTTGGCATGAGCACCATCTGGGCAACACGATCTCCTCGCTTTATGGTCACAGGGTCTTTACCCAGATTGATCAAACCGATTTTTACCTCTCCCCTGTAGTCTGGATCAATGGTACCTGGAGCATTTACTATGGTAAGGCCCTTCTTTATTGCAAGACCGCTCCTAGGTCTGATTTGTATCTCAAAGGAAGGAGGTATTGCCACCTTAAAACCGGTGGGACACAGAAAGATGTCTTGAGGCAGGATAGTCTCTTCATTTTCTACGGCTGCAAATACATCGAGCCCAACGGCAAACTCGGTCATATACGTGGGATATGGAAGATCCTTGCCGTGAGAGAGCCGTTGGATCTCTACGACTATCTCAGGGGGATTATGAAACAAGGAGTCCTTCAAGTTGTGTCTCCTGCTTTGATGAAACGTTCCCCAATATAAGTGCCGATTTCGGGGCACTAAGACAATCTTGTGCAAGTTTCATGATTAATTCAGGAGTAACTTCATCAATCCTTTGTATGACTTCTTCAAAAGTGGAATATCTACCGAGAAGAAGTTCAAGCTTTGCAATGCGACTCATACGGGCATCTGTACTCTCAGAAGACAAAAGGATTCCACCTTTTACGTGATCCTTTGCCTGGGTCAATTCTTTTTCGTCCACCGGATGTTCTGCAAGTCTTTTCAATTCATTCATCATCAATTCAGTGACTTCGTATACCTTGTCAGGCTGTACTCCTGCGTACATACCTATTAGCCCTGTATCCGAATAACCTGTGTGAAATGAATATACCGCATATGCCAGACCTCTCTTTTCCCTGATCTCCTGAAACAATCTTGAGCTCATGGAGCCACCGAGAATGACGTTAAAGAGAAGGGCCTCATATCTTCTTTCATCTCTATAAGACGGACCTTCGAAGCCTATGAGGCAGTTAGCCTGTTCAAGGTCCTTTCGCACAATCCGTATTCCCTCTTGGGCTATAGGTCGGGTTCTCTCCCTGTTGTCTCCTCCACCGTCCATGGAACCGAAGAAATCCTCTACCTTTTTTAAAAACGAATGATGTTCAACATTACCCGCACATGCCACAAGCACCTTTTGGGGAGAAAAATTTTCCCTAACATATTGAGACAAATCCCGACCGTTAAAAGAAGTTACCGTGTCTGGAGTACCAAGAACCGGTCTGCCAAGGCCGTGTTCTGGCCAAAAATGCTGATAAAACAGATCGTGTACTAACTCCTCTGGACTGTCCTCCACCATGCTTATCTCTTGGAGGACTACCAATCGCTCTCTATCCACTTCCTCTTGGGAAAATTGAGAATTCAGAAAGATATCACTTAATAACTCAAGTATATCTTCCTCGTGGGTGTCCATCACTTTAGCGTGAAAACATATCATTTCCTTAGAAGTAAATGCATTGGAGATACCGCCCATCCTGTCAAATGCCTTGGCAATGTCGAGGGCAGACCTCTTTTTTGTACCTTTAAAGATCATATGTTCGATAAAGTGGGACACCCCGTTTACATTTGGATGTTCATCCCTTGACCCATGCCCAACCCATATCCCTACAGAAAGGGATCTTACGCCAGGTACCTTTTCAGTAAGTACCCTGATGCCATTAGGGAGAACACTCTTAATAAAGGTAGTATCTTGCATAGTCATCTTGTAGTTTAACCAACTATATTTACAAACGCTTTAAGCTAGCGTGTATCCAATTTAAAGTAATGCCTTTCGACTGAGTTTTATCCTGCCCATTTGATCGATCTCTATTACCTTAACCATAACCTCATCGCCTTCTTTCAATATGTCTCGCACATTGTTAACCCGCTTGTTGTCCAGTTCGGATATGTGGACAAGTCCATCTGTTCCAGGGAGTATTTCAACAAAGGCACCAAAGTCTGTTATGCGCTTTACCTTACCCAGATAAACCTCTCCAACCTGGGCTTCCTTGGTGAGTTCCTGTATCCTCTCAATTGCCTTATCGGCTGCCTCTTTGTTTGGAGAGAAAATCTTAACAAGACCATTATCATCGACGTCTATCTTTACATCACATTCGCTAATTATGGCCTTGATATTTTTACCCCCTGGTCCTATGAGATCGCGGATCTTGTCCGGATTGATATTCAATGTTGTCACCTTTGGGGCATATTCAGACAGCTTGGCCCGTGGTTTATCTATGACCTCTTTCATCTTGGCCAATATGTGGAGCCTGGCCTCTTTTGCCTGCAAAAGGGCCTTTTTCAGAATATCCTTGTCGATCTCCGATATCTTTATGTCCATCTGAAGGGCTGTAACCCCTTCTTCAGTACCTGCAACCTTAAAGTCCATATCACCTAAGTGATCTTCATCCCCTATTATGTCGGTGAGAATGATCACTTCATCTCCTTCTTTAATGAGTCCCATGGCAACTCCGGCTACCATATCCCTTATGGGGATACCGGCATCCATCATGGCAAGAGTACCGCCGCAAACCGTTGCCATTGAGGACGAGCCATTGGATTCAAGGACCTCTGATACAATTCTAATAGTGTAAAGAAAGTCTTCTGGTGGAGGCACGATTGCACTCAAGGCCTTTTCTGCCAGTGCACCATGGCCAATATCCCTTCTAGCTGGTCCTCTCAGTGGCCTTACCTCTCCAACGCAGTATGGAGGGAAGTTATAATGGACCATAAAGTGTTTAAAAAATTCTCCTCCAGGAGACTCAATCCGCTGTTCGTCTTGGGTACTTCCTAGAGTAGCCACTGCCATTACCTGAGTTTCACCTCTAGTAAAAATAGCTGACCCGTGGGTCCTAGGAAGCTCACCGACCTTACACCAAATAGGCCTTACTTCATCGAACTTTCTTCCATCAATGCGCTTCTTTTCATTTACGATGAGCCCTCTCATGAGCTCTTTTTCAAGCTCCTTGAGATAACCAGCAATCTCCTTTTCCCTACCTGGATAGGCCACTGAAAGGTCTTCAATGACCCTTGCTTTGATCTCTTTTTTGGCCTCACTCCTAGCCATTTTTGTAGGGATGCGAATGGCCTTTTCCAGATCTTTCAAAGCTAGTTCGCGCACCCTTCCTATGAGCTCATCATCCCTAGGAATATCAGGAACTTGCATCTTAGGCTTTCCAGCCTTTTCTCTAAGTTCTTCCTGTAGGTCAAGGAGTGGCTGTAGGCCCTTGTGGGCAGCCATTATTGCATCCAGCACTTCATCTTCTGGGAGTACTGCGATACCACCTTCTACCATGACAATAGCGTCTTTAGTGCCAGCAACGATGATATTTAAATCCGATTCCATTAACTGGCTCTTGGTGGGATTCAACACGTACTCACCATTGACCCTGCCAATGCGCACCCCAGCAATAGGACCATCAAACGGGATGTCTGAACAGTGAAGTGCAGCAGAAGCCCCTGTTATGGCCAAGACGTCAGGGTCATTTTCTGGATCTACCGAAAGAACAGTCGCAATTATTTGGGTATCATACCTGTATCCTTCAGGGAATCTTGGCCTCAAGGGTCTGTCGATGAAACGAGAGGTGAGAATTTCCTTCTCACTTGGCCGCCCTATCTCCCGCCTGAAATATCCACCTGGGATCCTACCAGCCGCATAAAACATCTCCTGATAGTCGACCACCAAGGGAAGAAAGTCTATACCTTCCCTTACTTCCCCTGAGGTAACTGCAGTGACAAGGACAACGGTATCGCCTTGGCTTACCAATACTGATCCATTAGCCTGTTTGGCGATCCTTCCTGTCTCAATGCAAAATTCTTTTGAATCTACCCACGTCCTTACCTTAATCATTCCTCGTTCCTTTTATCTTCTTAGTCCTAGTTCATCAATAATTCGTTTATATCTATCAATATCTTTATTTTTTAAATAATTTAAAAGGCTTCTACGTTTTCCCACCAACTTCAAAAGCCCACGCCTTGAATGATGGTCTTTTTTATGAGTCTTAAAATGTTCTGTAAGATAATCAATCCTGGCGCTTAAAAGCGCAATCTGAACCTCTGGAGAACCGGTATCACCATCATGGGTTTTGAATCTTTCAATAATTTCCTTTTTCTTTGCAGCATCTAAGGCCACTTTCCTATTCCTCCTTATATTTTTTATGTGCGGAGATAGACGGCACTTGGCCCTCCACACTTATTTCTCAACTCTGCGCTCAATTCTAGATTCTTTATTCATAGGTGTTACAAAAACCTTGGCCATCTTGACCCTTTCATCTCCTAGACAAGGAGGCCAATTGGCTACTGCTACAGTAAATGCTTCACTTCCATTGGGTTCGACCTTCAATCGAAGATATGGAATTATTGGATCGACATTTATATTTTGCTTTTTCAACAAACCCTCAATGGTATGAATATCCAATAAAATCCCACGAACCACATCTGAGGCCGTATATCTATCAATTTCAACCGATGGAATATGACTCAAAACATACTCTTGATCCAACATTATCTCGCTTATTCGACCTTCCTCTAAATATCCTTTTATCTCTTCTAGGTCGTAGGCCTCATCCAGAGTAAAAGGTCCTACTTTTGTACGCAAAAGCCTGTTTAAGAATGCCCCTGTATTAATTATCTTTCCAAAATCGTCAACAATACTGCGCACATAGGTACCTTTTGAGCAGACTATCCTGAAATCTACCAGGTTTCCTCCATGGAATCTAACAATTTCAAAATCCTTAATAAAAATTTCCTTCGGTTCCTTTTCCACCTTTATCCCCTTCCTTGCAAAGACGTACAGGGGAGTCCCCTTGTGTTTTGCCGCTGAAAAAGGGGGTGGAACCTGTTTAATCTTGCCTAAAAAGTTTTTTGTAGCCCGCCTTAAATCTTCTATGGTCAAGTCACTTGAAACTGGTCTTTCTTCAATGACTTCTCCTTCTCGATCATAAGTGTCAGTCCTTTTACCAAGGACCATCTGTCCTCTATATTCTTTGAGCCCTACCATTATAAACTGTGTAAGTTTGGTGGCCCTACCTAGACAAAGGGGGAGAAGGCCCGTAGCCATTGGATCCAGAGTTCCTGCATGTCCTATCCGTACCTTTTTTTTGAGGTATCGCTTGAAAAACTTAACAACCTCAAAGGAACTCATGGACTCTGGTTTGTTTACCAGAACTACCCCGTCAAACACCACTTACTCCCTGTGATCCATGATTTTCAAAATAATCATGAACCACTTCAATAACCGATTCTCTAATCTCATGGGCTGAACCAGCAGTTCTAAAACCTGCTGCATGAAAATGTCCACCGCCACCGAAATGCCTTGCTATCTCTGCGCAATTAACTAGGTGTTTTGACCTAAGACTGACTGATACAACCCCTGGTTGAAATTCTTTGACAAATGCAGCTACCTCCACTGTGTCAATGCACCTGGCATAGCTGATGAAGTCACTTGCATCTTCCTCCGTTGTACCTGTAATCTCAAACATCTTTGGTGTTACGTGGATCATGGCAAAAAGACCCTGTTCATGAACCTCAAGGGTCTTTAACACTAACCCCAAGAGTTCTAAACGCTTCCTAGGAACGGACTGATAAATCTTATTAGCCACATAATAATTGTCTACACCAGCTTCCAGGAGCCTAGCTGCTGTCAAAAAGGCCTTCTTATTTGTATTACTATTCCTAAAACTCCCTGTATCAGTGACTATTCCAGTATAAAGTGCCGTGGCACTGTCCTTTCCAATAGGCCAATTGAGAAGTTCTAGTAGGTCTAGAACAATTATGGAAGTCGAGCTGGCCTCAGTGCAAATATATCCCTCACAGTTTCCAGCCCCGTTTAATTCCCTTTGTTCACAGTGTTTATTTTCTCCCAAATGATGATCTAGGACTACGACATGCTTTGCAATCTCTAGAAGCCTATCGGCCTGTTCTCCTATTCTAGACGGCTCATTACAGTCAAGAATCACCAATACGGCATCTGAGACAAAGTCCTCATCGAAGCTATCTTCAATCCTGGAACTTCCAGGAAGAAATTCTAAGAACCGGGGGACAGGGTCCTGAGAAAAATACCTCACAGTTCTCCCGGCCTCTTCCAGGGCAAGCCCTAGTCCAAGCATTGATCCAATGGCGTCTCCGTCAGGACGTATGTGACAGGTGAGCAAAAAATTCTCTCCATCATTTAAGATATCAGCAACTCTTTTAAGATCACCTATACAAGCCGATTCCTTTGCCATAATTCCCTAGCTTCTTTCCCTAAGCAGTCTCTCAATCTTCAGGGCATGATCAACACGTTCGTCGAGAACAAACTCAATCTCAGGCACCCTCTTCATATCCAACCGCTTCCATAGTTCATGCCTTATAAAGCCTTTTGCTCGATTCAAACCTTCCATTGCCTTTTGCCTGGTATCAGTGGCACCATAGACGGAGACAAAAATCTTTGCCTTCCTCAAATCTTTTGTGACCTCGACCTCAACTATCGTCACCATACCTTGCAGCCGAGGGTCCTTGACCTCGCGCTGCAACATCTCACTCACCTCGAAGTGTATCAATTCTTTGACCCTATTGGATCTCGGATAAGGATTGACCATTTATTCGCTACCCAAATGTATAATTTCATAGGACGAGCCAACAACTTCAGCCTGGACATTTCTTTCAATAAAATCCAGGATCTTATCTAGGGCAGAATTTATAGTTGGCCCATCGTTTCCGACTGTTGCAATGCCAATCTCACTTGTCTGCCAAAGATCGTGGTCGGCAACTTCTGACACAGCACAGTTAAACCTAGATGACACCTGCCCAATTATACTCTTAATTACCTTTCTCTTGCCCTTTAATGACTGATTTCCGTTCAATCTCAATCTAATCCTTGCTGTTCCAACTATCATATCAAGATTCTTTTAAGGGCGTCTTAAGTCAGCCACCCATTCACTAAACCGCTTTTTGACAGCCACTGTCACCTCTTTGTGCTCTACACAAAAACCATAAAAAGTCTTGAAACATCTGTATAGGACTGTGGCTGATTAAAAATCAAGTTACTCAGTCTCATTTGTAGAAAGAGTGGGAGTTATTTCCTTCATCTCAAAGGTTTCAATAACATCTCCCACCTTGATATCATTAAAGTTCTCAAGCCCTATTCCACACTCATATCCAGATGCCACCTCTTTGACATCGTCTTTAAAGCGCCTGAGGCTTGCTATCTTCCCTGTGTAAACTACTACGCTTTCCCTCAAAAGACGGACCTTTGCACCACGCTTAATTGAACCGTCAAGCACATAACATCCTGCTATGGTCCCTACCTTAGGTACCCTAAATGTCTGCCTTACCTCTGCGTGTCCAACAATCTCCTCTTCATATTCTGGCTCGAGGAGACCTACCATGGCCTGCTTAATCTCTTCAATGGCGTGATAGATGACGTCATAGAAACGTATGTCAACCTTTTCTTGCTCTGCAAGGGCCTTTGCCTGAGCATTGGGCCGCACATTGAAACCCACGATAATTGCATCTGAAGCCGATGCCAGCAGTACATCTGACTCTGAAATAGCACCAATACCTGTTCTAACTAGGTTAATCTTTACATCATGGGTACTGAGCTTCCTAAGAGCATCACTCATGGCCTCAAGGGAGCCCTGGACATCTGTTTTTAGAACAATATTGAGTTCTTTAACTTCTTGCTCCTGGAGGCGCTGGAACATAGTCTCCAGACTCATCTTTTGGGACTTAACGAGTTCAGCTTCTCTCTGTTTCCTCTGCCTGTATTCAGCAACTTCCCTTGCCTTCTTCTCATCCGGAAGAACCACAAATTCTGCTCCAGGCTCAGGTACTCCACTTAGCCCCTGAACCTCAACAGGGGTTGAAGGCCCGGCTTCATCTATCCTTTTGCCTCTGTCATTTATCATGGCCCTCACCTTTCCGTAATGAAGGCCACACACAATGGCATCACCCTTATGGAGAGTACCCTTTGATACGAGAAGAGTAGCTACAGGGCCCCTACCCTTATCAAGCCTTGCCTCAATGACGTGGCCCCTGGCAGGCCTATTGGGATTGGCCTTGAGTTCCATTACCTCTGCCTGAAGGGCCAAGAGTTCCAAGAAGTCCTCTATACCAATCTTCTTTTTAGCAGAGACCTCAACAAAGATAGTGTCTCCCCCCCATTCTTCTGGCACAAGACCGAGTTCACTCAACTCAGTCTTGACACGATCTGGATTTGCTTCTGGTTTATCAATCTTGTTAACGGCCACGATAATGGGGACGCCTGCGGCCTTGGCATGATCTATAGCTTCACGGGTCTGTGCCATAACTCCATCATCAGCCGCCACTACAAGGACAACAATGTCCGTAACCTGAGCACCCCTTGCTCGCATCTGAGTAAAGGCCTCATGCCCTGGGGTATCTAGAAAGACAACGGTGTTCCCTGATGGGAGGGTCACCTGATAAGCACCAATATGCTGTGTGATACCTCCTGCCTCCTTTGAAGCCACATCTGCATGACGTATGGCATCGAGAAGCGTAGTCTTACCATGATCAACATGCCCCATAACCGTAACCACAGGGGGACGAGGCTCAAGGTTTGCTTCATCTTCCTCTTCCTCAGAAACCTGCACCAGATCTTCTGCAACTGCCTTCTTCTCAACCTCAAAACCATATTCCGATGCCACTATTGCAGCCACATCGTAGTCAATTGACTGGTTGGCTGTGGCCATAACCCCTAGGCTCATAAGCTTCATAATGACGTCGGAGACCTTTACTCCCATGCGCTTAGCGAGTTCATCCACCTGTATGGTCTCAAAAATTGCAAATCTCCTCTTACTTGCCTTGGGCGGTGCGGTTGAAGGTGCTTTCTTTTCAGGTTCTTTTTCTTTACCCTTATCTTTATCTTTGGCCTTGATAGGCTTCTCCTTTGGAGCCTCCATAAAGGCCTCGGCCTGCTCCATTTCTTCAAGAGGTTCTATTACTTCTTCGCTGAGGAGCTTATTAATCGGCTTTAGCTTATCCTTACCCTTTTGTTTCTTTGCCTTCTTTTTTCGTACCAGACCTTCAAGCTCTGATATTTTAACAACTCTCTTTCCCTTCTTTTTGCCCTTTCTCTGTGTCTCTTTGGCCTCCATCTCTCCAGCCTGGACAGATGGAACTTCGGCTTTCCCTGGCTTATGTGGAGCTTTTGGCGGAGCTGAGACCTTTTCCTCCACTTTTGGAGGAGCCTTAACCGTACTAGGACGGATTTCCTCAATGGGCCTTCTATCGATTACCTTTACAAAACTTTTGGTCTCTGGCCTCTTAATGGGCTTCTTCGATATTTTTTCCTGAACCTGAGTTTTCCCCTTAGGTTTTTGCTTTTCCTTAGATACTATCTCTTTTTCTATAGGCTTCTTTTCTACAGACTTGGCTACGGTCTCTTTTTCTACAGCCTTTTCTACGACTTTTTCCTCAGGAGTAGTTTTTTTCACCGAAGAAGGTTTTTCCACTTTGACAACCGGTTCAGGCTTCTTTTCCTCTTTCTCAGTCTTTTCAGGGGCAGGGGGCGTTTCCTTTTTAAGTACAACTCTATCTATGATTTTGGCCTCAAATTTTTCTGAGATCTTTTTCTCTTTTACAGGCTTTTCTTTGACAGTTTCTTCTTTTTCTCTGGTAGGCTTTTCTTTTACTATCGCCTCCTTCTTTAATTCTTGAGGTTTAGAAGGCATCTCCTTTTTAACCTCTTCAGCAACCTTTTCAGGCGGCTCTTCGGGCTTGACTTCCTGCACCTTTTTCTTGAGGACGATCTTTTTCTTCAATTTGACAGCGGGGCGTTTTCTCTTAACAACAGTCTTACTGGGGGATTCATCACGGCCTACAGATACGACATCTTGAGCAGCCTCTTTCATGAGCTTGCGCACCTCAGCTACCTCAAAATCTTCTAAGGTGCTCATATAATTTTTGATATTGAAGCCCATCTTCCTTACTCGAGCTTCCATTTCCTTGCTCGTAAGCCCAAACTCTTTTGCCAACTCAAATACTCTTACCTTTGCCATTATTAAATCAATCCCCCCCGCTTAAAATTCTTCTTTGCTAGTTCCTCGCAATCTTTGCACACATAGGTCCCTCGACCCTGCAGCTTGCACTGTCTATCCTCTACCATTTTTCCAGAAATCATCACTAATCTCAATAAATTATCCTTAGGCATCCTTTTCCTACAAACAACACACATCCTGATTGGCCTATGCCCCTTCTTCGCCAACTTGAGCAGTCTCCTCTACTTGTGCAAGCTGATCGGCATTTTCCATTGATGCCAACTCAGAGCCCTCATATTCATCACCCTGAGTCAAGGTCTTGGCTTCCTGAATCAAAGTTTCTGCTAATGCACTGGGAATCCTAGCCTTTTCAACAACCTCTTCAACTTTTGCATCCTTAAGGGCATTCAGCGTATCAAACCCATTATCAAACAGCTTATCTGCTACATTCTCGCTAATACTTGGAAGTTTAAGCAACTCAAGGTAATTGGGATCCTGCAAATGGGCGTAACGAGTCTCACTCTTAACATCTATCTTCCACCCCATAAGCTTGGCAGCAAGCCGCACATTTTGCCCCTGCCTACCTATAGCGAGGCTCAACTGATCATCGGGTACAATAACCTCCAGAGTCCCTTCGCCTTCGTCAACAATAACCTTAGAACACTCTGCCGGCGCAAGAGCATTGAAAACGTATTTTACTGGGTCTGGATTCCATGGGATAATATCAATCTTTTCACCCCTTAGCTCCTGAACTATTGCCTGCACTCTAGATCCCCTCATACCAACACATGCACCAACCGGATCGACATCCGAGTCACTTGAGCTAACCGCAATCTTAGATCTACTGCCTGGCTCTCTGGCCACTCCCATAATCCTGACAATTCCTTCAGATATCTCAGGCACTTCAAGCTCAAATAGCTTCACAAGAAAATCAGGATGACTCCTTGAAATTACAACCTGCGGCTCTCTTGTACTTTTGCGAACATCTACTATAAGGGCCCTAATTCTGTCTCCGCGCCTCCAACTTTCAGACGGAACCTGTTCGGAACTCGGCAGAATCGCCTCTGTCCGCCCAAGATTGACGATAATACTACCCCGCTCAAATCGTTGCACTATCCCGTTGACTATCTGCCCAATCCTGTCTCTGAACTCATCATAAATAACATCCTGCTCCGCACTCTTCATCTTTTGAAGTATAACCTGCCTTGCAGATTGAGCAGCTATACGCCCCAAATTTGAAATATCCATCTTGGTTCCAAGACTGTCACCCAATTCACTTTCAGGATCAAGCTCTTTGGCCTCATCAAGACTAATTTCCAGTTCAGGGTCTTGAACCTTATCTACCACGGTCCTATATTGAAATACTTCTAGATCTCCTACTAAATCGTTATATGACACCTCAAGGTCAAGATTTGCACCATAGCGCTTCTTAACCGCAGATTTTATAGCCTCTTCTAAAGCTGTAATTAGGACATTTTTATCAATTCCTTTTTCTTTACAAACCTGATCAATTGTCCTTTTTAGTTCAGTAGCCATAATTAACACGCTCCTTAAATCCTGTCTAAACGGGCCTTCTTTATCATGCTCAATGGTATCTCAAACTCTTCGTCCCCAACTTTTATCAACACATTATCACCCTTAAGACCCTTTAACATACCTTTAAACCTATGCCGCCCCAATATCTTTTCCTTGGTTTCAACCCTAGCCTTCTCACCTTTAAATCGCTCAAAATCCCCAATCCGTTTAAGAGGTCTATTGATACCAGGCGACGACACCTCAAGATTATACGGCCCATCAATAGGATCTTTCACATCAAGAATATCACCACAGGTCCTGCTCACCTCTACGCAATCATCGATAGTTACAGGACCGTCAGGCCTTTCAATAGTAATCCTCAATATTGTCCCACCCGGGCCCCGAGCCAATTCCACATCAACTATCTCAAAACCCAGTAGCTCTACAGAGCCCTTTACCAAGGCCCAAATCTCTTTTTCCAAATCACTTTTATTATAAATATCTTCAAACATTTATTCTTTATTTTCAAACAAAAAAAGCGGGCTAGGCCCACTTCTCGTAGTAGAGTGTTTTTTTTAAAAACTCCACCATTTGAAGTAAGGCGCAAAGGACTTACGTCCCAACCGCACAAACCTCAAAAAGGGAATTGGAGCGGGCAACGGGACTCGAACCCGCGACCCCAAGCTTGGGAAGCTTGTGCTCTACCAACTGAGCTACACCCGCTCCGCTTTCATTCCTTTTTCGACCCGAATTGTAAAATCAGGGTAAGTTTATGTCAAGTTCATTCTACACTAGGCCACAACTCTGAGGAGCCCTATTATTTAACCTCTTCAAAGTCTGCATCCACCACATCATCATCTCCACCGCCACCTTTACCTGTTCCTCCAGAGGTAGTGCCACCTGAAGTTGCTCCACCAGCTTGTGCTCCTCCGGTAGCAGCGCCTTGTGTCTGCTGGGATGCCTGCTGGTACATCATCTCTGCCACCTTATGGGCGGCCTGCATTAGTTCATCCTGAGCACGTTTTATTGCATCTACGTCATCGCCCTCCATAGCGGTTCTAAGGGCCTTTATCTTTTCATTAATATTATCCCTAGTGGCCTGATCAATCTTGTCCCCTAGTTCCTGGAGGTTCTTCTCCGTTGAATATATGAGTGTATCGGCCTGGTTTCTAACCTCTACCAACTCGCGACGCTTCCTATCCTCTGCAGCATGGGCCTCTGCATCCTTTATCATCCTTTGAATCTCTTCTTCACTCAGTCCACTTGAAGCCTGTATCCTTATAGACTGCTCTTTGCCTGTGGCAAGGTCTTTAGCAGACACGTTCAGGATACCATTTGCATCTATATCAAAAGTTACCTCTATCTGTGGTACTCCCCTTGGTGCAGGTGGAATACCTACCAGTTCAAAACGGCCAATACTCTTATTATCCGCTGCCATTTCACGCTCACCTTGGAGCACATGAATGGTAACGGCGTTTTGGTTGTCTGTAGCCGTTGTAAATATCTGGCTCTTTCGGGTGGGGATTGTGGTATTCTTTTCAATAAGCTTTGTCATCACACCACCCAAGGTCTCAATCCCCAAACTAAGTGGAGTTACGTCAAGAAGTAGAACGTCTTTTACCTCACCTTTAAGTACCGCACCTTGTATGGCTGCACCTATTGCAACTACCTCGTCTGGATTAACTCCCTTATGAGGCTCTTTACCAAATATTTCTTTCACCTTCTGCTGGACCCTGGGCATACGGGTCATACCACCCACAAGAATTACTTCGTCAATGTCTGCTGCCGTAAGTCCAGCATCCTTGAGAGCGGTTTCGCAAGGCGCAACAAGCCTTTCAATGAGGTCTTCACACAATGCCTCTAGCTTTGCCCTCGTCAACTTCATGACAAGGTGCTTTGGCCCACTGGCATCTGCTGTAATAAAAGGTAGATTGATCTCTGTCTCCATAGTGGTGGAAAGCTCGCACTTGGCCTTCTCTGCAGCCTCTTTCAGCCTCTGAAGCGCCATTCTATCTTCTCTGAGATCAACACCATGCTCCTTTTTGAATTCCTCTGCGAGCCAATCCACAATCCTCAAATCAAAGTCTTCACCTCCAAGAAAGGTGTCACCATTGGTCGACTTAACCTCGAACACACCATCGCCTATCTCAAGAATGGAGATATCAAAGGTTCCACCACCGAGGTCAAAGACTGCTATCTTTTCTTCCCCTTTTTTATCAAGCCCATAGGCGAGAGAAGCAGCAGTAGGCTCATTGATAATCCTCAAGACATTGAGCCCAGCAATTCTTCCAGCATCTTTAGTGGCCTGACGCTGACTATCATTAAAATATGCAGGAACTGTTATGACTGCCTCAGTGACCTTCTCACCAAGGTACTCTTCAGCAGTCTGTTTCATTTTAGTGAGTACCATAGCTGAGATCTCGGCAGGACTGTATTGTTTGCCCTGGACCTCAACGTATGCATCCCCATTGGGGCCTTCCACTATCTTATAGGGAACTATATCTTTACTCCTCTGGACTTCAGGATCTGTAAATTTCCTACCTATGAGCCTCTTTACTGCAAATATAGTATTCTCAGCATTGGTAACTGCCTGCCTTTTAGCAAGCATACCAACTAAGCGCTCACCCTTATCAGTAAAGGCAACTACCGAAGGAGTAGTCCTACCTCCTTCTGCATTTGTGAGGACCTTTGGATCTCCACCTTCCATTATAGCTACACAGGAATTAGTAGTTCCAAGGTCAATTCCAATAACTTTTCCCATTTTTTATATTCCTCCTTAAACAACGTTGTTATTCATACGATTAAGCGATTAAGCTTCAGTATCAGCTGAACTTGAAGTTACATTAAGCATTTGATTCTATTTGTCTACTGTCTTTTTAAAACCACTATGAGAGGTCCCCTAGTTTGCCTCAAATGCAGGTGGATATTTATCCCATGATTTGAAGGCCTCAATTTGATTTAGGCTTTTTGGAGACAACAACAAGTGCGGGCCTTAAAACTCGCTCATGTAAAGTATAGCCTTTTAAAAGCTCTTTTACGACTGTGTTTTCTTCAACGCCGTCATGTTCCTCTACTCCAAGGGCTTCGTGAAAGTTTGGATCGAACTTTTTGCCTTCAGCCACAAACTGTTTCAAACCAAACTTTTCTAGAGTGCTGAAATACCCGTTCAAAGTCAGTTCTAATCCCTCTATAATCTTATCAATGTCTGGAGTTTCTTTGGCAGTCTGAAGCGCCCTTTCCAGATTATCCAAAAACGGTAGTAGTTCCTTAGAAAACTCCTCTAGGGCATACTTCATGTACTCTTCTTTTTCACGCGTTATCCTCTTTTTAAAATTTTCAAACTCAGCAGCGATACGAAGCATTTTTTCTTTAGTCTCATTCAGTTCTTTTTCTTTTTCTTCAATAATCTTTTTACAATCTTCTAGGGTCATTTTTTCTGTTGATTCCATATCCTTATCCTTTTCCTTTTCATCTTTTGCTTTCTCTACATTATTATTGTCTTTAGTCATGGCCTCCTCCTTACTAAGATTCTTTAATCCGACTACTTAGGACATCGGCAGTATATTCTACAAGGCTCATTATTTTCCCATAATCCATCCTCATAGGGCCAAGTATTCCTAAACTACCCCGTACTCCCTGGTCTTCCTCATAGGTTGCCACAACTGCTCCACATCCTGGGATAAAGGTGGTCAATTCCTTTTCTCCTATAATAATAGTTACAGAATCACCATCTCCAGCTGCTTCAAGAATTTCAACTAGAGTCTTTTTATCCTCAAATGCCCGCAAAATCTGCTTCAGTCTATTAATATTTTTAAATTCTGGCTGATTTAGAAGATTTACAGCCCCACCAACAAAAACCATCTCTTCTGGAGAAACACTCGAAACTGATTCAGCTTTATCCAGGGCCTCTTCCATAAGGGAATCAAAGACTCGTTTATCTTCCTGCATCTCCTGTACTATTGCCCGTCGCACCTCTTTTATTGACATGTATTTTATTTTTTCATTTAGATAGTCATTGATCCTCTTAAGTCTTTCTTCATCGATATCCTGCCTGAGCCTAACATGCCTTGTCTGAGCCAGCCCAGAACTATAGACACTTACAACAATTATCTTTGAAGGATTTAGCTTGACCAATTCAACGTGAAGGAGTTCACTCTGAGGAGTGGAAGGGGCCATTGCAAGGGCTGCTTGCCCTGAAATCTTTGCAAGCACGCCTACTGCCCTTTTGACTAGACGTCCAACATCTTCTCCTATTCCTTCAAGTTCATTTTTTATAACCTCTTTTTCTTGGGGCGTTAACCCCTTTCTCTCTAAAAGATGATTTACATAGAACCTCAACCCCTTTTCTGTAGGGAGTCTTCCAGCAGAAGTATGGGGTTGATACAGTAGGCCTATATCTTCTAGGTCAGCCATCACATTTCTAATAGTGGCGGGGCTTACTCCTAAGTCTGCCTTTTTGGCAACACTTCTCGACCCGACTGGCTCAGCACACTCAAGATATATATCTACCACAGCCCTAAGTATTATCTGACTCCTTTCGTTGATATCCGGTTCTTTTATGTCCTTCATGTGGTCTACACTCCTCATGGTAGTTCCCCTCCCCGACTTATCCGTAACTGACAATAAATACGGTCAAAAACAGTGTCAAGGATTCCACCAGCATTAAGGTTGCGATATTAAGAAAATTCTAGTAATGGAACGTAAAATATCTGGGGAGGAATTGATATGAACAAACTAAATAAAAAGAAATCATTTCTATTAGTTACATGTTTATTATTTTTGTTTTCAATTTTTACTCCAAACACACAAGGGGCCGACATGGAGGCCTATCCTAATGGAGCAGAGGCGTTCATGGTTGGTGCTGCACCGCCACCTGGACTCACCTATGTAAATTACATGTATTTCTACAGTGCCAACGAATTCAAAGACAGCAGTGGTGATGACTCAAAACTACTAGATAGCCTTACGGTATATGCAGAGGTTGCAAGATTTATCTGGATCTCTAAAAAACAGCTCTTTGGCGCCAATTACGGCCAACATTTCTTTTTCACGCTACTAGACGCGGATATGAAATTTAATGGACCTGTAGGGCCAAAAGGTGGACGCGATTATCATGACACAGACATACCCTACTTCATTTGGTCTCCCTTTCTGCTCACATGGCATTTGATGGATGGGAAGCTTCATACTGTTTTAGACATAGCTGACATCTATATTCCGCTGTACAATGAAAACAATAATAATTTTGCAAGCCTTGGACGAAACTACTGGACCATCGAGCCTGTCTTTGCAATAACATATATGCCTAGTCCTGCATGGGAGTTTTCTGCTAAGTTCATGTACGATTTTAACACCCGTCAGGAAGATTATTCCCCTGGCCCGCCAATTAAGATCGACAGGACCCCAGGCCAGGAATTTCATATGGACTTCAACTGTTCCTATGGATTAAATCCTAACCTGAGGATAGGACTCAACGGCTATTATTACAGGCAGGTAAAAAATGACGATTTCCACGGTATTGATGAACTCCCTGCCCCACTCCAAACGGTTGTTAAGGGGCTGGAAGGAGAGCAGGGTCAAGTTTGGGCCCTTGGGCCTGGAGTCTGGTACAAACACGGAAAGATTATGGCCACATTGCGTTCCCAATGGGAGTTTGAGGCAAAAAATCATCCAGAAGGCTATAATGTTTGGTTTAAATTAATATATCCTTTCTAATATATAATAGAACTAGGAGAAATATTATGAGTGAAGATTACAAAATTACCTTAAGCGAAAAAGACATGCCCGATGCCTGGTATAACATTTTACCAGATCTTCCAACTCCTCTGGCGCCACCACTTAATCCACAAACTGGTAGTCCTGTGACACCAGATGATCTCAAACCCATCTTTCCAGATGAACTCATAATGCAGGAAGTGAGCCAAGAGCCTTGGATAGAAATACCCAGTGAAGTAAAAGAGATATACAAGCTCTGGCGCCCTACACCTCTTCATAGGGCAAGGAATCTAGAAAAGGCCCTGGGAACCCCTGCAAGGATTTATTATAAAAACGAAGGAGTGAGTCCACCAGGCAGCCACAAACCCAATACTGCCGTGGCTCAGGCATATTACAATAAAAAAGCTGGGGTTAAACGTCTTGCTACAGAAACCGGTGCTGGTCAGTGGGGAAGCGCCCTTTCCTTTGCATGCAAGTTTTTTGACCTGAAATGCACCGTCTATATGGTTAAGGTGAGCTATGAACAAAAGCCATATAGGCGCATCTTGATGCATCTTTGGGACGGAGAGGTCTTCCCTTCACCAACCAACAGGACTAACGCTGGCCGTAAGATATTAGAAGCCAACCCAGACTCAAAAGGCAGTCTTGGTATCGCTATCTCAGAAGCCGTTGAAGATGCTGCTACCCATGAAGACACAAATTATGCACTCGGAAGCGTATTGAATCACGTCCTCTTGCACCAGACAGTCATAGGTCTTGAGACCCAAAAACAATTAGAACTTGTAGGAGAAGAGCCGGATTGCGTAATCGGCTGTGTGGGAGGTGGCTCGAACTTTGGAGGAATGGCCTTACCGTTCGTGAGAGACAATATCAAAAATGGTAAGGAAATTGAAATCATAGGTATCGAACCAAAGAGCTGCCCAACCCTCACTAAGGGTGTTTATCAGTATGACTTCGGAGACACAGCTGGTATGACTCCTCTACTCTTGATGCACACCTTAGGCCACACCTTCGAACCTCCTGGAATCCACGCAGGAGGATTAAGATACCACGGAGATGCCCCAATTCTCTGTAAACTCGTACACGATGGCTTTATAAAGGCCAGGGCCTATACCCAGAATCCGGTGTTTGAAGCAGCTGTTCTTTTTGCAAGGACTGAAGGTATCATACCGGCCCCTGAAACGTCCCATGCTATCAAAGGTGTTATAGATGAGGCCTTAAAATGCAAAGAAACAGGTGAAGAAAAATGTATTGTATTTTGCTTCAGCGGTCATGGTCATTTCGACCTCGCTGCCTATGATGATTATCTTGAAGGTCGTTTGAAAGATTATGAATATCCAGAAGAAATGATTAAGGCAGCGTTAAATGACCTTCCCAAATTTCCAACAGGAATTTAATTATCTGACAACATAAAAGAAACAGGCAGTAAGCGCTTACAGGACATCCTGCGAGCGCTTACTGAAATACACTAGTTGTTGTCTTGTAGAAAGTTAAAGGAGACTTTATAGGCCCCATCTTCATTTAGGGCCCTACCTATAAATCGTATCTTCTGATGTATTTCTTTTTTAAAAAATTCATGTCAATTTTTTTAAAAGTGTAAGAAATATTTGCCTTGGTATAAGGCGTGCACCAAAACTTTTAAGGTGTTCAGTTTCTACTTGGCAATCTATGAGCCTAATTCCCATTTTTGTTAGATGATCAACTCCTTGGACAAAAGCAACCTTTGAAGCATCTTTTTTCAAGGCAAACATAGATTCACCAAAAAATACCTTTCCAATTTTTACACCATATAGGCCGCCCACAAGATTGTGCTCCTCCCATGCCTCAATTGAGTGTGCATAGCCGGCCTTATATAATTCAATATAGGCATTTCGCATTTCATCAGTAATCCAGGTCTCAGTTCTTGTATTTTTACAAAGAGTTATAACATCAACAAATGCTTCATCCCACGAGACTCTGAATTTATTTTGTTTAATTGTCCTGCGAAGTCTCCGAGAAACATGGAGCTCTTCTGGGAAGAGCACAAGCCTGGGATCTGGGCACCACCATAAAATAGGCTCACCCACCCCATACCATGGGAATATTCCGTTTTTATAGGCCAAAATTAAACGCTCAACCCGTAAATCACCGCCAACTGCTAGTAGACCATTTGGTTCTGAGAGTTCAGGATCAGGGAAATAAAGCTCTTTGCTTAATAAAAAGACTGGCATTTTAAATTTTATAATCCCCGAAGTCTTAATTTGAAAGCCTCTTTAGTGAATACATCCCCCAAATTCCAGGTATCTTTTTGGGAATTTTGTCTTTTGATGTGAAGTAGTCTCTAAATTCTTTATACCACCTTCTGACAAAGGCCTTTGAGCCCAAGATCCCAGAATCGGTAAAGTAACGTATTCTTTTTAAAAAGAGTTCATGCCTTGGGAGGCGATACCTCCTTTTCCTT
This sequence comes from Dissulfuribacter thermophilus, assembly GCF_001687335.1. Lineage (NCBI taxonomy): Bacteria > Pseudomonadati > Thermodesulfobacteriota > Dissulfuribacteria > Dissulfuribacterales > Dissulfuribacteraceae > Dissulfuribacter > Dissulfuribacter thermophilus. The sequence continues at coordinate 143,292 of NZ_MAGO01000005.1, forward strand.
TCTTCATCTAATATCGCTTTTTTCAGCTTTTGTCCCTTATTGTTTTTTAGACCTCCCTTTTCATAAACATATTCCCGAAGCAGTCTTAACCAATCTCTGGAGACTCGCCTATTACAAAATTCCTTTAAACACAATTCTGTAGAGAGGAATCCACCTCTATTTCCAGACTGAACATGATAGCCTAAAGAACACCATCTGTAGTCCTCTGGCCTTTCTACTATGCCGGCCCTTACTGGGTTTAGCTCTATATAGGCCAGACAATTCAACAATGACTCTCCTTCTTCAACGAGTACACTCTTAAACCTCTCTCCCCAAAAATATCCTCTTCTGCCGTGCTTCTTGTTGTAATATCTGGAAAATCTTTGTTTAATCTCCTTTACGTACTCTGAAAGCCCAGAGAATTTTTCTCTGAATCTATCTATTTCATGGATATTTACTTTTTTCTTTGTCTCCATGTACCTATAGTAGAGCCTTGCCCTTTTTAGGACATCTTCATCAGAATAATGATCTTGAGGTCGAATTTTGACTAGCATGTGAAAGTGGTTATCCATAATGCAAAAACCGTAAACTTCTACGAAGAACACCCTTGAGAGCCACTGCATTAGAAAGAGCAGATATTGCTTTTCCTCCGGCGCTAACACAAAGCCTTCCAAGGCGGTCCTAGAAATTACATGATAGACTGCCTCTTCACCCTGGACCAATAATCTTGGAATCCTAGGCATAATTCCCCACCTCCTTCAATAGTTTGCCTGTCCCATTATACTTAAATACAAAAAAATTGAATTGTTGGCAAGTTGGATTGGGAGTGGTTATAATAAATTCTAAATTTCATATGGGGAAGAAAATGATAACGCTACTTGATTACGGTGCAGGCAATGTAAGAAGCGTAATTAATGCTATTGAACGCCTTGGGGAATCAGTCCATCTCGTACAAGGTCCTGACGACATTCATTCAGCCCAAAGACTCGTCTTTCCTGGCGTAGGAAATTTCGGAAACATGATGGAGACCCTTAGGACTAAAGGTCTCTATGATGCACTTAAGGAATATCTCCTTTCAGACAGGCCCTTTCTAGGCATATGTCTTGGACTGCAGGCGCTTTTTGAAGAGAGTGAAGAGGCACCAGGTGTCCCAGGACTTGGAATATTTAAAGGAAAAGTCAGAAGGTTTTCAACCAATCTTTCTATACCGCATATTGGGTGGAACGGACTTAAATTCAGAAAAGAAAGCCCTATATTCAACGGCCTGACAGGAGAAGAAAAATTTTATTTCGTACACTCCTACCATGTGTGCCCTCTTGACGAAGAAGTGGTGCTCACACATACGGACTATGGATATGAATTTACGAGTAGTGTCCAGAAGGGAAACGTCTGTGCTACTCAGTTTCACCCAGAAAAAAGTGGAAAGGCTGGGCTAAAGGTACTTGAAAATTTTGTAAAAGGTCTACAGCAGCCTTATCTCCCTGAGATTAGAGTTACTCAGACAAAACTTGCCAAAAGGATTGTGGCCTGTCTCGACGTAAGAACAAACGATCAGGGTGATCTCGTAGTGACAAAAGGAGATCAATATGATGTCCGAGAAAAAGGAGAGGTTCGAAATCTTGGAAAACCCGTAGAACTAGCCAGTCGCTACTATGAAGATGGGGCAGATGAGATCACCTTTTTGAACATAACTGGATTCAGAGATTTTCCTTTAAAAGACATGCCTATGCTTGAGGTACTCAAGAGGACCTCAAAGCAGGTGTTTGTCCCCTTAACCATAGGTGGTGGCATCAGAGATTATGTAGATAACGAAGGGAGACATTATTCAGCCTTAGAAGTAGCATCAGAGTATTTTAGATCAGGAGCAGACAAGGTCTCTATTGGAAGCGATGCAGTACTAATTTGCGAAGAATACCTAAAAACTGGGAACCCCACAGGTAATAGCTCCATTGAAACAATTTCCAGGGTCTACGGAAACCAGGCTGTCGTCATATCAATTGATCCAAGAAGGGTATATGTAGCAAGCCCTGAAGATACAAAACACCCTGTAATTGAAACAAAAATCCCTGGGCCAAACGGTGAGAGATATTGTTGGTATCAGTGCACCATAAAGGGTGGTAGAGAAGGACGCGATCTCGATGCTATAACTTTGGCTAAATTGGTAGAGGAACTCGGTGCAGGAGAAATTTTACTTAATTGTATTGATCGCGATGGTACAAATCTTGGCTTTGACATAGAACTCATCAGCGCTGTAGAAAAGGCTGTTTCGATACCGGTCATTGCATCCAGTGGAGCAGGGGCACCAGAGCATTTTCTCGAAGTTTTCAAGGAAACTGATGTAGAGGCTGCACTGGCAGCCGGGATCTTCCACAGACACGAAGTAGAGATCCAAGAAGTAAAGGAGTATCTAAAGATAAATGGGGTCGAAGTGCGAAGCTAAAAACATTTCAATTAGGTGCCCAATTTGCGAGGCTCCTGTGGATTTCTTCCAAAATCCTTATCGCCCCTTTTGCAGCAAAAGATGCAAAATGGTGGACCTTGGGGCATGGTTTAAAGAAGATTATCGAATCAAAGGAGAGCCACAGGTAATTGAGAAAGAGAGGTATAAAAATGGATATCCAGTATGACTGTGTAATATTAGGGCATGGCCCAGCAGGACTTCAGGCGGCAATTCATGCAGCGAGAAAGAAGGCTAAAGTCATTGTATTGGGTAGAGCAGAAGCGAGCAGCCTATGGCGCGCACATATGGAAAACTACTTTGGGGTAAAAGGCCCTGTGTCCGGAGAAGAACTAATACGTATTGGCATAGAACAAGCAAAGGAGTCTGGAGCCGAAGTCTTGGAAGAAGACGTGGTCAAGGTCGAACAAATAGAGGGCGATGCCTATATGGTTACCACTGAGACCAAAAAGCATTTGAACACATACACTATCATATTTGCCATGGGGGTATCCAGAAAGGGTCTCGGCCTAAAACGTGAAAAAGACCTAATAGGCCGAGGTATAAGCTATTGCGTAGATTGTGATGCAAATTTTTTTCGCAATGCCAAGGTGGCAGTAGTGGGAAACGGAAGTGCGGCAGCTGACGGGGCCTTAACACTTTCTAAGATAGCATCAGAGGTCACCATGATAACAGACGACCTCAATATTTCTAAATCCCTAGATGAAGAACTTAAGTCAGCCAATGTCGAGCTCATTAAAGGTGACAAGATAAAAGAACTTATAGGAGACAATGCTCTAACTGCAATAAGGCTTGAAAGTGGAAGGGTTGTTGAACTTGATGGCCTCTTTATTGAAAAAGGGGCTAAAGGAGCTATGAGTCTTGCAGCCCTATTGGGTGTACAGATGGATCCTGAAACCTTTCAATACATTGTTACTGACAGGAAGCAAAGGACCAATCTCCCAGGTATTTATGCAGCTGGAGACATTACAGGTATGCCCTTTCAGGTGGCCAAGGCAGTAGGAGAAGGCTGCGTAGCTGGCATGGAGGCAGCGAGCTATGCTATCAAAAAGAGGCGGGAACAGAAAGGAGCTCAAAGTGAATGATATTATAGTGAAACGATACGTTGTAGGAAGCTTATCTGTAAATGCCTTTATTATTGGATGCCCTGATACAAAAGAGGCCTTCGTAGTCGACCCTGCAGGGAGCGAAAATATGCTCATGAACGAGATTCAAAATATGGGCCTTAAGCTCATGGCCATCGTAAATACTCACGGCCATCCTGATCACACATCAGGGAATAAAAAGATGAAGGAATTGTCAAATGCTCCCTGCTACATGCATAAAGATGACGATACCCTCTTTAGATCGCCTGAGGCAGTTGCCATGTTCCGCACATGGGGGTTTGACTCCTTCCCTCCTGCAGATAAATATTTAAAAGAAGGCTCCCCCTTAAAAGTAGGGAAACTTACATTCGATGTCCTACACACCCCAGGGCACTCACCAGGCTCAGTTTGTCTTTACGGCCACGGCATCGTTATCACAGGAGATACTCTTTTTGTAGGTGCAGTTGGAAGGGCAGATCTTCCAGGTGGCTCGTTTGAGACCTTGATGAAATCCATAAAAGAAAAACTCCTAGTACTACCTGACGAGACAGTGGTCCTCCCAGGCCACGATTATGGTGATGCTCCAACATCCACAATCAAAAAGGAAAAACAGACCAATCCATACATTGTCCAATACTGCAGTTGATCCCTGGAAAGGCGCAAACTTAGCTCCTAATCCCGGGTTACCAATTGCTGAATCTTGGTCTGAAATCCTGGATACAATTAAAAGCAACCAGGTCATCTTGGTAGTTGGGGATACTGGTTCTGGTAAGACCACCCAGCTCCCTAAGGCCTTAGCCGCAATTGGCAAAGGGAGGAAAAAGCGAATTGTCTGCACTCAACCAAGGCGTGTTGCTGCAATTACTGTTGCCAACCGCCTCATGGAGGAGTTGGGACCTAAGGGAAGAGAACTATGTGGCTACAGAATTAGATTTCGATCTAATGTAAAACCTAGTGCCAGAATCCATTTTGTTACCGACGGCCTTCTCTTGGCCGAACTACGTAATGATCCCCTCCTTTCCAGATATGATGCAATAATTGTGGATGAGGCCCATGAACGGAGCCTTAATATCGACTTTTTAATCGGTTTTCTAAGGACTATACTCCCAAAGAGAAGGGATTTAAAACTCATAATTACATCTGCTACCCTCGATATCGAGAGTTTTCAAAAGGCATTTAGCGATGCCCCTTTAATCAAGGTAAAAGGAAGACAGTTTCCAGTTGAAATCCAATACCTGGACCAATTCAACGAAAAAGACCTAGACCTTCCTCAAAAGGTCGTCCATGCCATAACGGATTTAAAAAACAAGGGCAAGTATGCCGATACCCTAGTCTTTTTACCAACGGAAAGGATAATTCTAGAGACCTTAAAACTTTTAGAGGGCACATTTGCTGATGATTACGTTGTACTCCCTCTATTTTCAAGACTTGGTCATAGATACCAAAAAAGGGTCTTTCAGCAAAGCAAAAGGCCAAAGATCATATTGGCTACCAACGTGGCAGAGACCTCTCTTACAATACCAGGTATCAAGATAGTAGTGGATTCTGGTCTTGCTAGGATTTCGCGTTTTAACGTTAAGACCAGGACCAAGGCCCTTCCAGTAACCACCATCTCCAAGGCAAGTGCAGATCAGCGGTCAGGTCGAGCGGGAAGGACCAGTCCAGGGTTAGCAATCAGGCTATATTCTGAATCTGATTACCTAGCTTGGGACGACCATACCCTACCAGAGATCAAGCGCTCAAATCTCGATTCAGTGCTGCTGTCCATGCTTGACATGGGAATTAAAAATCCCAGCACGTTCCCATTTGTAGATCCGCCCAATCCCAAGGCCATAAATGAAGGGATGAAGACCCTAAGAGAGCTTGGAGCCGTCGATGCCTTTGGGGTCATTACACCCATTGGTAAGACAATGGCCACTCTTCCCCTAGAGCCAAGGGTATCTAGAATGGTCCTTGAAGGTCAAAGGAGAGGCTCGCTCAGAGAAGTTGTAGTGATTGCCAGCGCTCTCAGCATCCAGGACCTATGGGAGGCCTCCTGCGGAGGGTCTCCCAAGACATCCCAGATGCGAAGGAGAGGACGAAGCCATGATGTAGACTCTATTTCTCAACCCCCTGAAAACAAAGTAAATGAAGGGAGTTGCCAGCGCCTACCTTTTGCAGATCCTCACTCTGATTTCATAACCTTAGTGAAGTTATGGAATGCCTATAGAGACCTTGCCAAGAAGGGAGCTTCAGCACGGGAAAGAAAATCCTTCTGCCAATCCCATGGCCTCTCATTTCAGAGGATGGAAGAATGGCAGGAAATATATTCCGAGATTAAATCGATTCTGATAGAACACGGTTTCAACTTTAAAGGGCACAAAGAAGCCAATTACGAATCAATTCACAAGGCCGTACTTGCAGGCTTTCTTTCAAATGTGGCTGTCAAAACCAACGAAGGGAGTTACAAAGGTGTACGTGGGAGAGAAATTTACATATACCCTGGATCACAGCTCTTTAAAAAGAAGCCCGAGTGGATTGTATGTGCAGAGGTCATAAAGACTACAAAGCTCTTTGCAAGGACAGTGGCCCAGGTAAAGCCAGAGTGGATTGAAGAAATAGGTGAGCCTTTTTTAAAGAGCCATTATGGAGAACCCCATTGGGAAAAGTCCAGAGGAGCGGTTGTGGCACTAATGCGCCGCTTTCTATGGGGACTCTGTGTGAATCCTGGTAAATCAATCCTCTACGACAAGATTGATCCTGAACTTTCTCGAGAAATCTTCATAAGAGAAGGTCTAGCCAAGGGAGAAGTCAGCCAAAGGCTTTCATTTCAGCGTCACAATCAAAAGGTTCTTAAAGAAGTTAAGGAACTTGAAGAAAGGGTTCGAGATCCTGAAATTATTGAAGATCCCCATAAGATAGAGGCTTTCTTTGACAATGCACTTAGCATCCTCGAAAAAGAGGTCTTAAAAGGAAAGCTGATCACCAATGAAAGGACTTTAAGTAAGGCAATACGCCTAAAAGGAGACGACTCCATTCTAAGACTCGAAAAAGCCCTTCTCTTAAAGCGCCATCCTACAAGAGAAGAGCTGAGACTTTTCCCAGGAATCATTACAGTACAGGGCCAAAAAATAAGGCTCATTTATAGATTTAGCCCGGGAAGAGATGAAGACGGAGTGACTGCCATAATCCCCCAAAGCATACTGCCTAGTTTAAGTCCTGTGCCATTCGAGTGGCTTGTCCCAGGCCTTCTCCCACAAAAGGTAGAAGCACTTTTAAGAGGCCTTCCCAAATCAGTGAGAAAATCTCTTATGCCACTGGAAAAGACAGTAAAAGAGGTCTTGTCACATCAAAACTATGATCATTCCACCCCCCTTCGTTCCTGGCTATCACAACGGATTTTCAAGCTATACAACATTAAGATCCCCCATTACATGTGGCCTTGTGAAGAAAATATTACAGAGAACCTGAAATTCAGATTCGAGGTTGTAGACGATTCTGGGAAACGGCTAGCGGCAGGGCGAGACCTAGAGGCCATAAAACTATCTATCTTAGGAGATAGAACCTCGATCACTGAAATGGTAGAAAGATATGAACGCCCTGTTAAAGATCTATCAGATCTAAAGGAGATCCTAAAACCTACTACTTTAAATAAAAAAATACAGGGAACAGTTACTGTTTGGCCAGCCATAGTAGATGAAGGTGAAAACGGCCTTTGGATACGTATGTTTTTGGATGAAAATGAGGCACGCTCATACAGCATTGAGGGCGTAAAACAGCTTTTATTTTCCTCATTAAAAAAAGAGATCTCTTATATCAAACGTACACTTATGCCCCAAAAGGTCTCAAAGGAGTTTGTCCTAATTTTTGGCGGAAAAGATGCCCTCTATGAAAAAATCCTATTACTCATAAAAAAGGACCTCTTGTGGCCCAAAGACTCTCCAATAACCTATGAAGAAGTCCTTAAGAGATTAGATTTTTTACGGGCCAATCTTTACAAAGATGCAAGGCCCTATCTATCTAGTCTTGAAACACTCTTATTAAAGTGGGAAAAGGCTCGAACAGAAATTCTAACCCTATTCTCAAAAGGGAAAAAGAGCCACTATAACACTTCTTCCAAAATATTTTTAAAGGAACTACAAGACATTCTACCTGTAAACTTTCACGAAACATTCTCTATTCAAGACATTGATGATGCAATACGATACATTGATGCACTAATAATAAGGGCAAGACGATTTTATGCCAATCCTCAAAAAGATGAAAAAAAGCAGGGACTTATTGAACCTTATTCCAATTTCTTTAGAATGGCTAAGGAGGTCGCTGCCAAAACCAATGTGCCAAGGCTAAATGAACTTTTAGTCACTTATAGGGAGGCCATTAATGAATACAAAATATCTGTATTTGCACCAGAGATAAAGACAAAGTTCCGTGTATCTGAAAAACTACTGCGGGAACTCAAAGAGCAGATAGAGATGGAATTACCCAGAAAAATATGACCTAAAAAATTCAAGAGATGAGAATAAAACCAAATTATGTGTCGACCAGGCCAAAGAAAATAATTTTTTTAAACTTTCATGACGGCCTGGTTCGTCACCCTCGTGGATGAAAATTAGAATAAGAAGAAGGTAGAAGGAAGAAGCTGAGGAGAGGTAGAAGGTAGGGCCTCTGGCTTTTGTACAGGCAGGGCTTGCTTCTTCCTTCTACCTTCTGCCTTCTACCTCTTATATTAGGCGTATTACCCCAACGGGTATTTTCACGGGAAAAGAATATACAAACATCATTCAAGTTCTCATGAAAAATTACAGATAATGATAAGCCACAGTATTTAAAATACCCAATTTTGATATAATTTTGTTTTAAGAAGATTCCAATGTTGCCGATAAAGAAATAGATACAAAGCTAAATTTAGGTCTCATGAGGTAGTAAAATATGGATATAGGCACTGTTGCTGGGCTTGTATTTGGTTTTATCCTGATCATTACAGCTATATTCTTAGGCGGCAGTATTACCGCATTTATAGACGTTCCGTCTATACTGATTGTCATAGGTGGTACTGTTGCTGCTACTCTAATTAGATTTACACTTTCAGACGTTATCAATAGCATAAGCGTTGCAATGAAGGCATTCTTTGCCAAGACTCAACCACCGGAAGAAATCATTCAAGAACTTGTTACATTGTCCAATATCGCAAGGAAAGAAGGACTCCTAAAGCTTGAAAAACAACCGGTTAGTGACCCATTTCTCAAAAAGGCTATTATGTACTGCGTAGATGGCCACGAGGCAGAATTTATTGAAGACGTATTGAATAAAGAGATTGATCTAACCCTAGAAAGACATGGCCTTGGCCAAAATATCTTTGCAGCCATTGGAGATGCGGCCCCTGCCTTTGGTATGATTGGGACATTAATAGGTCTGGTCAACATGCTCGGCAATATGAAGGACCCTGCAAGCATTGGTCCTTCCATGGCTGTCGCACTTCTTACAACTCTCTATGGCGCAATCATGGCCAATCTTATAGCACTACCAATTGGTGACAAGTTAAAGAGGAGGAGCCAAGAGGAAGAACTCAACAAAAAACTTGTGGTAGAAGGGGTCTTGGGGCTTCAAAAGGGTCTCAATCCCAGGGTACTCGAAGAACTCTTAAAGACCTTCCTGCCCCCCAAGAAAAGAGGCAGTGAAGAGGGGTAAAAACAATGGGAAAAAAGTGCGAATGTCCTCCAGGAGCACCTAAATGGATGGTTACCTTTGGAGACCTTATGAGTCTCCTTCTGTGCTTTTTTGTGCTCCTTTTATCGTTTAGTACTATGGATCCTGCCATGTTCAAAGAGGTATCTGGGTCCTTAAGAAATGCATTTGGTGTACAAAAAAGTGAGATCACATATGAAATCCCAAAGGGAATAGATATAGTATCCAGAGAGTTTAACCCAGTCTTCACTGTGGACATAATCCTCGAGAAAATAAAATCTGCAATAAAGCTTGAACTGATAAAAGGTGAAATTGAAATCGAGGCCCTTAACGACAGAGTAATACTAAGGTTCAATGATGAGTTGACATTTCCTCCTGGAAGCGCAGAACTCATTCCTTCTGCAAAACCAAAGCTTGATAAGATACGAAAGATAATAGAAGAAGTCCCTGGAGAAGTACTTGTAGCAGGACATACAGATAACATCCCCATTCAAAGCAATAAGTATCCATCAAACTGGCATCTATCAGCTGCAAGGGCCGCAACAGTGGTAACGTACCTCTTGAAGGATGGGACTATAGCTCCTAGCAGGCTAGCTGCAATTGGTTATGGTCCAAGCAGACCCAGACTGCCCAACGATTCTCCTGAAAACAGAAAAAAGAATAGACGTGTAGAAATCATCTTTATGCAGCCTCAAAATCCAGAAGAATTTGATGTCAAACCCATAACAGGCGGTCCTTTAAAGGACCAAGAAATAATGCCAGCCCCAGTATCAATACAGTAAGAATGTGGGAGAAGTAGAATGAAGGAACAGCGACCAGAAGACAGAAGGGCCCATATCAGAATTACTGACAAGATCCTCTTCAAGATAAAATTCATAGAAGAGACAGAATATCAGCAACTTGAAGAGAAGGTCCTCAAAGGTATTGAGCAACCATTTGAAGAATTTTCTCTTCAATGGGAATTACCAAAAATAGACGTACCCGCAAGGAAGTTGAGGGAAAAAGATGAAAATTTGGCAAAGGCCTTGGAGGTCATAGATACAAAATTAAATCTGATTATAAATCTCTTGAATATCAGAATGAGAAAGAATTTCCCTGAAGAGCAAGTTCTCGTGGATATGAGTGCATCTGGAATTGCATTCACCTCTAAAGAAGAGATAAAAAAGGGACAAATTTTACAATTAGACATAGGTCTCTTACCTGAACAGTATTTTTTCAGATGTTTTGGACGTGTGGTTAGGACTGAAAAAATTCAAGATGGCTACAAGATAGGGATAAAATTCATATGGATTACCGAAACAGACAGGGAAAGATTGATTGAGCACATCTTTCAAAAGCAGGTACTTCAACTCAGACTCAGACGAGAAAAAAAAGAAAGTGAATCATCATAGCTCACTCGCTACCATACCCTGGCCTGGAATGTAATTTAATTGAATAGTTATCTGAGTCCTTTCGCTGGATGCATCTGCGTACCATTTAAAACTCTGTTCATTACATCTTATATTCAAACAGCCGCATCCTTTTAGAATTCCTTTTACCCTCACCTCCATGCGTGATAGTTCTTGTTCCAACTCCTTCTTTTGAATCTCAATTGCCTCCAAATCTTGAGTAACTCTAGCTTCATTCTCTTTTGTATCTATGAATGACTTTAGGGCCTTAACTAAGGGAAGATTCACGTTATTTTCTATTTTCCCCCATTGTTTTAACTGCAAAATGGCCTCTTCAAATCCAATTTCACCCTTTAATAATCGTGTGCCAAGGTCCTTAAGAAATTCAAACTCTCGGTCCTTATGATTACCAAAAGCATTTTTTATAGTTTTTATCTTTTCAAGGAATATCATTGCCTTATCTTTAAGCTCAACTCTAAGGCTCTCAATCGATCTCTTTAGCATCTCTCTTTTTTGAAATACCTGATCAAGCTCGTCAAAAAGGTCTTTACCAATTTCTACGTTTAAATGGCTTCTTATTTCACATCTATCTATGTAGAGACGTCGTGCGGCCACGTCACACTGTCCGATTAAAATCACTGGTATCCCTTTAGGTTGCATCACAACAATAGGACTAATGATTAAACACCGAGCTACTTCCCTTCGGATCAAAACGAATTCATCTGACTTAAGTCTTGCATTTAATGCAGTCCATGCCTCAATCTTTTTCCCTACCTTTACAGAACTCCTTATATAAGCTGCCTTGAGTTCACCAGAGACATCTATCCTCTCCCCTTCAACAGCCCCTTTAACCTCTAAATTTCCATCAATAATAACAGCAAAATTACCCCTAATATCCCCTTCCACTATAACGTCTGCTACACAACGTACCTCCTCAATCAAGTCTCCAATATTTCCAGTGCTAAAATCGATATTTCTGACTATGAGTCGATTGCGGACCTCGATCTGCCTCAAGTGATATGCATCTCTTATATCATTTTCAAAATCACAGATGATAATCCCTGACCTATCTGCCAGGTATTCATATAAATGCCGTTTTTCTTCATCATCATAATCCCTTCTTACTTCGATACCTTCTCCTACATCGACTTCAAAGGCATGTCCTATCTTAGGTGGAATCAAGCGTCCTTCGACATCAGTCCCTGGAGTACCGTTTGTAGGCTCATAGATAGTTAGGAGAATTTGACCGGCATAGGCCTGGGGAAACTTATTAATAGTGCGGAAATCGATTGTTCCATCTGGCAAAAACTTGCCTGGTTTTTCATTATAATCAAAGTGTACCTCGATTTTTCCGTCTAGTCCGTCTATAGGTGGTTCACCCCTTATAATTAGGGCCCTTATTTCCGCATTTGTATTGATTGAAACGGTCCTTGGTCTGAGATCCTTTCCCAAGGCTGGAGCAAGAAACACTGCTTCATGTTGCTGAGTTTCCAATAGTTCCTGTCTGATATCAGAGGGGATCTGTATGTTATAATGAGCAAGGATACCTTCAATTGCAGATACGAGGATCTTGGGTTCTGCCTTGCTTATAGGAGGGAGATCCATTGCCACCTTTAGGCAATATCCACTTTCTGTATTGACCTCTTCTATTGTATTCAGAATCCACTCAGTAATGTCTTCCACAGCTTCTTTTTTGAGATCAAGCTCTTCAGAACTGTTCTCAATCATAACTATTACTCCGCAGAGGTCATTTTACACGCACCGCAAAGAATACATCCTGAAAATTTACACCTCGGTGTCTCCTTCTGTTTAACGGCTTTCAGATATTCCGATTTTAAATATTTTCGTTTCACCCTAGAACCTATGATCTCCCAGGAAAGCATATTTTCTTTATCTGGTATTCCAGTAAGATATTTATCGAAATCTCCACCTGTTTCCTTAACAGCTTTTTCAAGGTCAATGCCATTCTTACTGGCCAATGAAATCGCGTTGGCTAGCCTTCTGTCTCCCCTACTCAAAACTGCCTGCAACCGAGCTTCTCTAATAGAATCAAGTTGAATCTTCACATTTGAAATCTTAGATAATCCCTTTTTTAGAAGGGCACGTCTCCTTCTGAGATTCTCTGGATCTTCCTGTTTTTCCCACTGAAAGGGAGTAAATGGCTTTGGAACAAAAGTGCTAAAGGAGGCAGTGAGTCGCCCTAGTCTACCTCTAGATCTCCCATAGGTAGCCATTATGTCTCGTACCTTTTTGATAAGACCTATAGTCTCTAGAATGTCATCATCATCTTCTTCGGGCAGTCCGAGCATAAAATACATCTTTAGATTCGGAATTCCTGCCCACGACAGATATTCCGCAGCCCTTAGAATATCGTCTTCTCTCAGTCGCTTATTGATAGTCTTTCTAAGACGTTCAGAGCCAGCTTCTGCGGCAATGGTTGCTACTTTTGCACCTGATTTTCTCAAAAAGAGGGAAAACCTCTTTGTAATACGATCTGCCCGAAGCGAGGAAAAAGAAAGTCTCAGTCCCTTTCTCTCCACAAGATCAACGACTTCGGCAATAGTGTCATCCTCTGCAAATTCAAGCCCAATAAGACCGACAGATTCAACCTCACTACCAATTGTCTCAATAGTCCTTTTAACCGTATCGATTCTCCACTGTCTTGCAGGACGATATGCAAACCCCGCTGCACAGAAACGGCATCCCTGGCCACACCCACGAGTAACCTCGATTAATTGCATGTTCCCAAAAATAGAATGGGGGGTAGTAATTACACTCTTTGGTGCTTCTTTTAATTCTTTAGTCCAAGAAGGTTCTATAGGGAAAGGAGCTCCAGCCTTTATGTCCCAATGAGAAACGCTTCTATCAGCCTCATATTTTGGCTCATATAACGACGGGACATAAAATGAATTAACCTCCTCAATCAGTCTTAAAAGTCGCCTCTGCCTGGGCTGATCAGTATCAAGCAGCGTGGGGATTGTATTACGGAATGCCTCTGCACAGGTTTCAAACTCTCCAATGAATATGGCGTCTATAAAGGGTGCTATGGGTTCAGGATTCAAACTTGGGCCAATTCCACCGGCCAACACCAGAGGAAAGGCATCTGATCTGTCTTTAGAAAAGCAAGGAATACCCTGTTCTTCAAGGATTCTGGGGATTTTTAGATAATCCAGTTCAAAACTTATTGAAAAGCAGATTAGATCAAAATCCCTTAGTGGCCTCCCAGACTCTATGGAGTTTGAGGCCCTGTCACCTTCCCAGAAGAGCCTCTCACATACAATTTCATCAAAGGAATTGAGGATGGCATATACCCTCTGAAATCCGAGGTTTGCCATCCCCACTTCATAGAAATTCGGAAAGACCAGGGCAACCGATGCCCGATCTTTCCATTTTTTTCTAATGGCCCCTGTCTCAGTCCTCTTCAGCTTCTTGTTCCATCTTTGTGAGGTCTTCAAACTTGATGTCTACTCCAAGTACTCCAATTATTTCATCTTCATCATTTCTAATGGGACCAGAAACAGTGATACAAAGGGCACCAGTGATCTTTGAAGTATAAACATCAGTTACATGGATTTTTCCGTCTTTTATAGGGCCAATAAACCATGGCCTATTGGAAAAATCATCATCGAGCTTAAATGTGGCATACTTGGCCTTGTCTTCGATGTGAGTGATATTTTTTGTGATCTTTTTACCCTCAATATCAGTAACATAAAGGAATTGTATAAATGGATCTTCTTCGAGCACTTCCTTAAGGACGGGTTCAATCTTTTCTGGATCCATTGACCTGATTTCTTCCCGGTCAACAAGTTCCGCTACAATATGTGAAGCAAGTTCCCTTGCCTTCTGCTTAAACTTTTCAAATTCAGAGGTAAACAACTCCGGAAGATATCGCCTTGTTAGGGCCTCCATTTCACCTTTACTAATGGAAGTCACCCTGCCGGCCTCATATTCCTTCATTATTTTCTTATAAATCTTCACAACGCCGGGATGGCGTTTATCAACCGCCTTATCACCTTCAAGATGGAGGTGTGAATTAATCCAATGGGCTATACCTGCTGTGCCGGACTTATCTGAAATGACGACAGATATCGGCCTTCCAAGTATCTTCTTGGTATCAAAGATATTGTATATCTCTTCATTTTTGAGGAGGCCATCAACATGTATGCCTGCACTTGTAGCATTGAAGTCTGCTCCTACTAATGGATAATTCTTCGGTATGTGGACACCGAGTTCTTCTTCAAAGTAACGGGCGGCATCTGTAATAGCCAAGGTATCAATCCCGTCTTCTGTTCCCCTAAGTGCTATCCTCTCTATGAGAACTGCCTCAATTGGGGCATTTCCAGTACGTTCTCCAAATCCAAATAGCGTACCATTTATGGCCTCACACCCATAAAGCCATGCGGTAATTGCATTTACAAAGACCTTGTGAAAGTCATTATGTCCATGCCATTCCAGAAGTTCTCCTGGGACTCCCGCCTCTTCAATCATGGTCCTAACGAGTTTAGGCACACTTCTTGGAAGTGCTGCTCCAGGATATGGTACGCCATAGCCCATGGTATCACAGAGTCTGATCTTTATATCTATCCCGGACTCTTCCCGTAATTTCATCAACTCTATTGCAAAGGGCACGCAAAATCCATAGATGTCTGCCCTGGTAATATCTTCAAAATGACACCTTGGACGGATTCCAAGCTCAAGGGCTGCTTTAACGATTGCCAGGTAGGACTCCATGGCCTGGGCCCTGTCTTTCTTGAGTTTTAGGTAGATATGGTAGTCAGAAGCAGAGGTTAAGATCCCAGTCTCGGTGAGCCCCATCTCTTTGACCAATTTGAGGTCTTCAGCCTTTGCTCTGATCCAACCACTAATTTCAGGGTACTTATAGCCCCTTTCCCTGCAGCGTTCTACTGCCTCTTTATCCTTTTTGGTGTAAAGAAAGAATTCGGCCTGTCTTATTATGCCTTTCGGTCCACTTAATCTGTGAAGAAAATCAAAAATAGTTAAAATTTGATCTACTGAATATGGGGGTCTTGCCTGTTGACCATCCCTAAAAGTCGTATCGGTTATGAGCATATTTTTGCACGGGCTTGGGATCACATATTTATGATCGAAGTCTATACGAGGCACACTATCATATGGGAAAATAGTGCGCATGAGGTTTGGTTTTTCTGGATTTTCAAGACGAGGCTTCCAGAATTCTGTATGTTCATGATCCAGTAATCCCCTATTCTCATTCCATTTTGCCATGAGTCTTTCTCCTTTTTTATGCTTCCTTAATTATCCTAAGGTAAAGCTCGGCAAGTTGCTCCATGCTCACGTTTGATGGAGCACCAGTCATTAGACACTGTGCCTTCTGGGTTTTTGGGAACGCTATTACGTCTCTTATTGACTCCCTTCCTCCCATGAGCATAACAAGCCTATCCAAACCAAATGCAATTCCCCCATGCGGTGGAGCGCCATATTCCAATGCCTCAAGCAGGAATCCAAATTTTTCTCTTGCCTCTTCTTCACCTATTGATAATGCCTTAAATAGTCTTTCTTGAAGTTCCTTTGTGTGAATACGTATACTGCCTCCTCCAATTTCCACACCATTTAATACCAAGTCATATGCACGGGAACGGACCTTCAATGGATCAGATTCTAAAAGATCCAGATCTTCTTCCTTTGGAGAGGTGAATGGATGGTGCATTGAGGTCAGCCTCCCCTCGTCTTCATCGTATTCAAGAAGAGGGAAGTCAGTAATCCATACAAACGAATACTGCCCATCTTTGATAAGACCTGCCATTGCGCCTAGTCTAAGTCGCACTTCGCTCAGGACCTTAAACACCACATCTCTTTGGTCAGCACCAAAGAAGAGGCAATCACCTGGTTCTGCCCCTGCCCTTTCAGCAATTTGAGCCTTTTCTCCATCGGAGAAAAACTTCTGTATTGGAGACTGCCAAGATCCATCATCTTTTATCTTGACCCAGGCAAGCCCCTTTGCACCGAGATCAATTGCAAAATTTGTAAGATCATCAAGTTCCTTTCTGGAAAGCCCCGCCATGCCTTTGGCATTTATTACCTTAACGACCCCTCCAGATTCTGCTGCCTGTTTGAAGACTTTAAGTCCGCAACCCTTAGCAACATCTGTAATATCAACGAATTCCATATTAAAACGTATGTCTGGCCTGTCTGTGCCATAGTGGTCCATGGCATAATCGTAGGTCATGCGTTTAAAAGGCGTCTTTAGCTCCAATCCAAGACAATCTGAAAACAGGTGGGATATGAGCCCTTCCATAAGCCCCATAACGTCTTCTTCTTCGACAAACGACATCTCAAGATCAAGCTGTGTGAACTCTGGTTGCCTATCTGCCCTTAGGTCTTCATCTCTGAAACACCTTGCAATCTGGTAATATCGCTCGATACCCCCTATCATGAGAATCTGCTTGTAGAGCTGTGGCGACTGGGGAAGTGCATAAAAATTTCCTGGATTCACGCGGCTTGGAACGAGATAATCCCTTGCACCCTCTGGCGTGCTCTTTGTAAGAATAGGTGTCTCAACCTCAATAAATCCTTTATTATTTAAAAAGCTCCGCATTTGCTGGCATACCTTATGCCTAAGCCTCAATCCCTCGAGCATCCATGGACGCCTCAAGTCCATATAGCGGTATTTCAGTCTCAAGTTTTCAGAAACAGCCCCCTCTTCATCCAGTGGAAATGGTGGTGTTTTTGATGTGTTCAAGATCCTCAGTTCATTCACAGCCACTTCGATAAAGCCTGTCTTCAACTTTGGGTTTTCCATGCCTTCAGGGCGCCTTCTCACCCTTCCCTTAACAGCTATACAATACTCACTGCGGAGCCTCTGGGCCTTTTCATGAGATGGTTCATGTATCTGTGGATCGAACACCACCTGGGTTATGCCTTCCCTGTCTCTCAGATCAACAAATATTACGCCTCCATGGTCTCTCCGCCTGAGTACCCACCCCATGAGCACCACATCGTTTCCGATGTATGATTCGTTAAGCGTTCCACAGTCATGGGTACGTTTAAGTCCATTTAGAGATTCCATTTATTTTGCCTCCTCCTCTTGAGCCTTTTTCTTTTCTTCCTCGTCAACCTTCTTAATGATCTCTTCAACTACGTTATCAAATGGGATACGGACCTGCTCATGGGTGAGCATATCTCTGAGGATAGCCTCTTCTTCATCGATTTCTTCTTCACCAATAATTATAGCATAGCGCGCATTCAGTTTGTCAGCGTTCCTTAACTGGGCCTTTAAGCTCTTTTTTCCGTAGACAGTATCACATTTTAGCCCGCTTTCTCTCAATCCCTTCATCCATTCAAGGGCGTACTCTCGACCGTCTTTTTCCAGCACAGCAAAAAAGCAATCTATGCCATGCTCATCCTCAAAATCTTTTATGAGCAATAGGGCCCTCTCCACACCGATGGCCATTCCCACCCCAGGGACCTTGGGACCACCTAGCTGTTCTACGAGACCATCATAACGGCCTCCAGCGGCCACTGTGTCCTGGGCTCCAAGGTGAGCAGCCTTAATTTCAAAGGTAGTCCTCTGGTAATAATCAAGCCCCCTTACGAGGTAAGGATTTATCACAAAAGGAATTTGAAGGGTCTCCAAGTTATCTAGGACCTGGCCAAGGTGTTCAGAACATTCAGGGCACCAATAATGCTTTATTACAGGTGCAAGGAGCAATGCCTTTTTACACGACTCTTTCTTACAATCAAAGACCCTTAAAGGGTTTGAACGCATTCTTCGCTTGCAGTCAGGGCAAAGCTCTTCAGAGTTGTTTTCAAGAAAGAGTACCAGATCTTTCCGATGACCTGGTCTGCACTTTGGACACCCTAGAGAATTTATTTCAAGCCTGACGTCTTCTATGCCAAGGTCATTCAAAATGGTCCATGCCACCCAGATTACCTCGGTATCTGAAAGTGGATCATCGCTGCCGATGACTTCGGCATTGATCTGGTGAAACTGGCGAAGCCGTCCTTTTTGAGGCCTTTCATATCTAAACATTGGCCCAATGGTATAGAGCTTTTGAACACTGGATCGGGCTTGCAGCTTATTTTCTATATATGCCCTGATTATCCCAGCAGTAGCCTCTGGACGAAGAGTAACAGAGTCTCCATTCCTATCTTCAAATGTATACATTTCTTTTTCTACGATATCGGTGAATTCCCCGATACCTCTCTGAAATACTTCTGTCTTTTCAAGTAAGGGGGTCCGGATTTCAGAAAAACCAAAGTTTTCAAAATTGAACCGAGCCGTCTCTTCAATGTATTGCCAGACCTTTGTTTCAGGCGGCAATATATCCTTAAAGCCTCTAATAGCCTTACACGCCAATTTGCCTCGTCTCCTTTGAAAAAAATTCCTCTTTTATTACTCTATTAAAGGATTTTATTCAACCTAAATTGAGCACATCAGATATCGGAGAAATTAATATAACACAATTTACCAGAAAAGGCTCTTCATTGACCCAACAGAGATCAACTATCAAACCTCTATCCCTTTTCGAAAATCAGAAAATAAATTTTTTAAACAATTACGCAAGAATATAGACTTAAATTTTAAATGGGCCTCAAGTTTCAAACTATATTTAGAAGGCTGTATCTACTCTAAGGCTGATGTCATCCTCAAGAGGGTATATTAGGGCCAAAGATTCTATCTATGGCAACACCCTTACGGCCTTTTTTATTCACTACCATAGGGGTACCTTTAAATAAAATGAACACTACCTTTTTGAGGGCATTAGCCAGGTCTAGAGATGCCTCCATAAGCTTAGATTTCTAATAAAGCCTCTCAAGTTCCAGCTCCTTTTATATTTTAGTCGCCTTCTGAGTCAGGCCTAACTAAATTGTCAGACATATTACAAAAGCGAATTTTTCCCTTCATAAACGAGGGCCATAACTCGAGAGCGTTTGTTGCAATTTTAATCTGTGCTCCACCTAAGTATTATAAATAAAAGCAATAGGTTATGATGTTATTAAAAATCTATTTTCCCATCTTTGGCATCTGTCTTGCTTTGTAAAAAGACAAAACAAAAAAAATAGAGGCGCATTACCATGAGAAAAATTACTGTTTACAGCAAAAGCGGAAGCTAAATTTTTTCTCTCATTTGCAAATAGTCGCCTGCAAGAAATAGTTGATTTATGCACAAAGTACATATATATACTCTGCCGGGCTTGCAAGTTCCTACGTTAACAGCGCCTTACAGATATTTTGAGAATTGAAAATTAGGCTTTTCTGCAATTGGCGCGGAGAATAAACTTGTCTGTGTGTATCTGTTAACAAAGAGAGGAGGAATTATGAGGGAGAATTTATACAGAATTAAGAGCATTTTTAAACTTTTCATGCTACTAGTCATTATTACATTGTTTTTTGCTCCTGTTTTACCATTAGCAAGGGCCTCTCAACAGGATGAAATAGATGCATTGAAGGCCCAGGTAAGACAGTTGATGCAAAGGATTGAACAATTAGAAAAAAAAGAGGCATCAAAACCTTCATCCAACGCAAAAGCCTACTGGAAAAACGGTTTTAGAATAGATTACAAAGATGCAAGAACCGGAAATGAATACAAATTTAGGTTTAGAACAGGCATTCAGTTTAGATATACCTACATGGACAGAGACGAAGACATAAACGGGGCTGAGGAAAACTATAGCTCCTTTAACATGCGCCGCCTTCGCTTCTTCGTAGACGGTACAGCCCCGAACAGAGACTGGAAATACTACGTGCACGTCCAGCTTGAGCCCAAAAGTAGGGTAAATGTCCACGACGCCTTTGTAATATGGAAAAAACACAAAGAATTCATGGTCCAGTTTGGCCGAATGAAGATTCCAGGACTCGGAATAGAATATTGGCAGAGTGGATTTAAACAAAACGGTACTAGTAGGACCATTTTTACGGATGATAGTGAAGGCTACTGGCCCTTTGACGGTGGAACTCCGACCTTGAGGGTTGGTGGCCATATACTCTCAAACGGATTCCCAATTGGAGGTATGTTAAATTACAGGTCTCAGGGAATTTTATTAAACGGATATCTAGATTTCATGGCTAAGAAACAGTTTTTATGCTATTGGCTCGGTTATTTTAACGGAAGGGATACCCAAGGAAATCGAGATATAAACAGTGCAGATAAGTTATACAGCGCGAGGATTGGCATAAACTGGCTGCCAGGTTCAGATCCAAGAGGACCGATGGGGTCCAAGACATTCAATAATTATTTTATGCAGGGCGACTATGGCTTTAACAAGGTCCCTGCCTTGGCAACAGTATTTTCTACGTTTTGGGCAAAAGATCGTGTGAACAAATTCTTCGATCTAAATGGAAACGAAAATAGTGCAAGACACGATACAGAAAATTATGGCTTTGATATAACAGTCCTGTTTCGTTATCTAGGATTCTCCTCAGATATCGAATGGGCATGGGAAGAATTTATTCAGGCCCCTGACAAGGCACACAGGAAACATGGGATAGGTGGGCATTAAGGGCCAACATCGGATACTTTTTTGTACCAAAAAAGTGGGAAGCGGTTTTCAAATACGCCTATTTGGAAAGGCTTGAAGGCAACACTCCCCTCAATTCACTTCAAAGTGGCTTAGGCCTGGTACAGTTGGCAAACGGAAAAATGGGGATAGAAGACTATATGCAACAATTTGTCCTGGGTATTAACTACTATTTCCACGGATTCAATCAATACATCACCATGGATGTATCCCTTCTTCAAAGAAACATAAAAGATGCATCTAATGCAGAGGCAGCAGAGGTTGGTATGACTGCAGCTGATTTTGATAGCGTAAAGGAAAACGACTGGCGCTTTAGGGTAATGTATCAATTTTGGTTCTAACCTATTGCAAAATAGTGTCAGCTTATCTGGGCCCAGACACACACAGACAATCCTTTGTCATCTTCTATAACAGTCCACCCAGCGCTTTGTGAAAGCCTATCTTTAAGGGCTTGAAACTGGAAGAACTTAAGGTTAACAAGAAGGCATGAACGGGATTATAAGACGTATAAAAATTCTTTTGGAAATGATAAAATTTGAACACACAGTCTTCGCCCTACCATTTGCATTCCTAGGGGCGTTTTTGGCTCAAGGGGGGATCCCTCCGTTAAAAGAGAGCCTTCTTATCTTGCTTGGAATGGTAGGTGGAAGGACTGCTGCCATGGGCTTTAATCGCATAGTTGACCTTCCATTTGATGCAAAAAATCCCAGGACCAAAGAAAGACCCCTTGTTACAGGTGCAGTTAAAAAGAAAGAAGCTTGGGCCATGGTTATTTTATCGAGCCTTGCCTTTTTCATTTCAGCATACCTGTTGAATCCCATGGCCTTTAAACTGTCTCCGTGGGTTTATATAGTCCTACTCGCATATTCGTACACAAAACGTTTTACCCCACTGTGCCATCTATTTCTCGGACTTGCCATTGGCATAGCACCCACAGCAGGATGGATCGCCATAAAGGGTAGCATCTCTCTTCTACCAATACTCATTTCCATTGGAGTCATGTTTTGGGTAGCGGGCTTTGACATCCTCTATGCCTGCCTCGACACAGAATTCGACAAAAAAACAGGTCTCCATTCTATACCAGCTGCAATTGGGGTAAAAAACGCCTTTTTTATCTCATCACTATTTCACGTCATTGCTTTTTTCCTATTCTTAGCTGTAGGACTATTGGCAGATCTCAGGCTTCCCTACTACATAGGCCTTTTTGGGGTTTCAATCCTCTTTATACTTCAACGCAGAGTGGTTAGTCCAAACGATCTATCAAAAATGAATCTTGCTTTTTTTACGTTAAATGGTCTTGTAAGCCTAATACTATTTTGCTTTACTGTTATTGATATGACTTTCTTTCATTAAAGGATGCGCTTACGCTAGAAAAACCTAGGTCAAGTGAATAATGCTTAATCCTGTTAGAATTTACCATTAAGGAGGCTAGGTGCTCAGAAAAGACCAGTGGTGCAAGGTGTTAAACCACGAAAAGATGGGCCCAGAAGTCTATCTCATATGTCTTGAGTCAAAGGAGATCGCACTTGGGGCCAGGCCCGGCCAGTTTGTTATGATCTCTGTCAATAGGGGAGATTCAAAAGATCCCCTCCTAAGGCGGCCCTTTTCTATTGCCTGGACAGATGAATCCCGTGACGCCTTTTACATACTCTACAGGGTGGTGGGACGTGGAACTTCAATACTGTCAAAAATAAAAAACGGAGAATTCCTCAAGGTCTTAGGCCCGCTTGGTAATGGCTTTAACACTATTTGGGATGAACAAAGGTTTCTTGTAGGCGGAGGGCTAGGAATAGCCCCAATCATATTTCTAGCTAAAAAAATGCAATCAAAACAGGCACCACACAAATGTATAATTGGGATCCGCTCAAAAGAGGATTTTCCGGCCCTGATTGATATTCTTCAAAAGGACATAACCCACATTGAAATAACAAGTGAGGACGGCTCTGTTGGTATCAAAGGACTCGTTACTACTGCTCTTGAGAGTTTAGTAAAAAATCACAGGAATTGTCTTATACAGACCTGTGGTCCAATACCCATGCTCAAGGCCATTTCTGAGATTGTTACCCGTTATGGGATAAAATGGGAGCTTTCCCTTGAGGCCAACATGGCATGCGGTGTTGGACTATGCCTTGGATGTGCCTTTGAAGGTAAGAACAGAATAGTACATATTTGTAAGGATGGACCAGTATTCGATGGAAACGAAATTTTCGCCTGACCTTACCACGACGCTTGGCCCAATATCCCTTAAAAATCCTGTAGTCCTTGCATCAGGAACCTGTGGATACGGTATTGAGTTGTCCGATCTAGTCGAACTCAAGGCCCTTGGGGCAATTGTCGTTAAAGGGATAAGCCTTGAACCTCGCCCTGGCAATCCTCCACCTAGGATTATCGAGACACCGTGTGGACTGTTGAACGCAATCGGATTGGAAAACATAGGAATTGATGCCTTTATCGAAAAAAAACTACCGTGGTTACGGGAACAGGGCATTACCACCATCGTTAACATACTCGGAAACTCCATCGACGACTATAAAAGGCTTTCAGCCATCCTCGACAAAGCAGACGGTGTCGCGGCAATCGAAGTAAATATTAGCTGCCCTAATGTAAAAGAAGGGGGCGTTTCGTTTGGCAAGACCCCTGAGGGGACCCATGCCGTAACCAAGGCAGTCCGAGATGAGACAGGGCTCCCGCTGATCGTGAAGCTTAGCCCGAATGTTGGAGATATTACAGTCATTGCCAAGGCCGCCCAGGATGCAGGGGCAGATGCCGTCAGCCTCGTGAACACCTTCTTAGCAATGGCCATAGATATAGAAAAAAAGAGGCCTGTACTAGGAAATACTTTTGGAGGCCTCTCTGGTCCTGCAATAAAACCCATTGCTCTAAGGATGGTTTGGGAGGTCAGTCGGGCAGTTCAAATACCCGTCATTGGAATCGGCGGGATAACCCAGTGGCAAGACGCAATAGAATTCCTTATGGCAGGGGCCAGCGCTATTCAAATAGGGACTGGCACCTTAATTTCTCCCGATTGCGGTAAAAAAGTTGTTGACGGCATACGGGATTTTTTGCGACAAAAGGGATATAAAAGGGTAGAAGAATTAAGGATATAACCAAGCTTTCCATAACGGTCGTCTTTTTTACGGTCCTTTTGATCGTAACTTGCCACCCCGTTTCCTCGGGGGAAAGGAGATCTCACATGAAATTTCAATCCGCGGCCTTTGATCACATGGGAGAAATACCTGAAAAATACACCTGCGACGGTCAGGACATCTCCCCTCCCCTATCATGGGATGACCTCCCAGAAGGCACTAGGTCGCTGGTCCTCATCGTCGATGATCCAGATGCCCCAGACCCCAAGGCCCCGAAAATGACATGGGTCCACTGGCTCCTTTACAACATCCCTCCTACGACAAAAGGCCTTGAAGAGGGGATAAGCACCTTTCCCAAAGGGACCCTTCATGGTAAAAACGACTGGAGACGTACTGGCTACGGTGGTCCATGCCCGCCTATAGGACGCCACCGCTACTTTTTTAAGCTATATGCCCTTGATACTGTCCTGCCTGATCTAAAAATCTCCGACAAAAAGGCCCTGGAATCCGCAATGAAGGGCCACATTATAGAAAGGGCAGAGCTTATTGGGACATACCAGCGTAAATGACAGCCTGTCTGTTTTTAGCACTCTCCATCGCTTGCTAACAAAAAACCTATGAGCTATATTGGGTTTAAAATTTTTTAACCGTTCTTTTAAAAAAGTAGTATTGGTGGGCAATACGGCATTGATAGCACCAAAGAGTAAAATAGGCCTTTATTTTTTACCTGGAGAGCCCTTTGAAACTATTAAATCCATAGTTCTGGGCATGGGCCATGAGTTTGTCCAGGACTTTGAAGCCTTTGAAAGTGGGGCAAATAGGCCAAGTCTACTCCCTGATATGGCCATTATGGACGAACACCATGCTTCAATCCTAGAATCCCACAACAGATCCCGGAACTTTTGTCAAAAATGTCCATCATTCCTCCCCATGCTCGTGGCATTGTGGAATCCGCAGCTAATAAGCCTATACATTCAAAAGGGTTTTCACGATTGCATACGTCTTCCCTTTGAAAAGACAGAGGTTGAATCACGGATTATTACTTTTTTGGCCCTTAAAAATAGGGCCAAACAACTTTTTGGGAAGCTTGAAAGCCAAAAACACCTCTTGTCCACTGCCCTTCAAAAGGTAGACGAGGCAGTAGTCATAACTAGTGCCTCCGGAGATATCGTGTATGCCAATGATTCATTCAAAGACCTTACAGGCCATGGAACAGATGAACTTCTGAAAATAAACCTCAGCAATATAATTTTTAATGAAGACCTTCCAGAAACCGCCTCCAAGGACAGCGTCCACGGATTCATAGTCAACGGAAATGTCAGGAGGGGTACCTTAAGGCTAAAAAGGGCAGACGGTACATGTATTGAAATGGACGCGAGTATCACTCCATTTACCGATAGCTCTTTAAAAGGCCTATACTATGTGTACGTCTTGAGGGATATCAGTGAAAAACGCCTCATAGAGGCCCGTACCATTCAGGCCCAAAAACTCGAGGCATTAGGGGTTTTGGCTGGGGGAATCGCCCATGACTTCAATAACATACTGACTCCAATCATCGGATATGCAGAACTTTTGAGGACTTTCCCCCACAAAGAAGGGGAGTTTCTAGAGGAAGTTGACCAGATCCTAAAGGCCGCAACAAGGGCAAAGGAATTGGTGGGAGAACTGCTAAGCTTTTCCAGACAGCAAGATGAGCCTAAGAGGCTCATAAATCCCGTCCCGATCCTAAAAGAGGCCTTAAAACTCCTGAGAGCCGCAGTACCAGATAACATAAATATTGTTCAGGACATCGATCAGAACACTCCCAAGATCTTCCTCAGCCCAGTACATCTCCACCAGATTATAATGAACTTGGTAATAAATGCCTATCAGGCCATTGGAGACAGACAGGGCCGCATAGAGGTAACCCTTGAAAACATAGAAGTAGACGAATTCAGTGCCCGCACACATCCAGGCCTAAAACCTGGTCCCCATGTGAGACTCAGCGTCAGCGACAATGGTCCAGGCATTCCAGCATCTTTCCTCCACAGGATCTTTGATCCGTATTTTACTACTAAGGAAGAAGGAAAGGGAACTGGCCTAGGTCTTAGCGTGGTCCACAATATTCTTAAAAATGCCAACGGAATGGTGACTGTTTATAGTGAAGAGGGTAAAGGCGCCACTTTTAGGTGCTATTTTCCCGCACTAAAGGCCGAAGGCAAGGTTCAGATAGAGGAATGGAGTCAAACCCAGCCCTGTTCTTTGGGGCTAAGGGTCATGCTCGTTGACGATGATGAGATGAATCTCGTTATTACAAATAAGATGTTTAATCATCTCGGATGCATTGTCCAGGCCTTTACCGATCCAAATGAGGCATTAAATACATTTAAGAAAGCCCCTAAAGGCTTTGACCTCGTATTCACAGACCAGGTAATGCCAAAAATGAATGGCACGGACCTCTCAAAGGCCCTGCGGATGATAGAAAAAAATATTCCTATCATAATCTCTAGCGGCTACATAGCTGCTCTCAGAAAACAGGCCCTTACTGAAGCTGGTGTCAACGAAGTCCTTTCAAAACCATTTACTCTGTTACAACTAAAAGACACTCTAATCAGAATAATGAAAAAGTAAGATATTAACTAAAGGACTGTATCTATTGTCTTTCCCTTCAACTTCTCCTTTGCCCCTAGCCTTGCTTCTTTGACTAGGCTGCCTCCAATGCTATCCGGTGTCTCCTTTCCAAGTACTGCATCAATCGCCTCAAATGCCTCAATATCTTTAGGAAGCCCCTTGGGATAGACCTCACGGTCTTCATTATTGACCACAAGAAGTTTTGATTTACTGAGGGCCATCACAATAGATTCAAGTTGATCTTCTGGGATCCTGAGTCTTTTTGAAATATGGTCCAGCCTAGGAGTTGACCTATTAGCAAGGTCTTTGAACACCTCTATGAGTATATCCACTGAAAGGGCTGCCCGTTCCAATGGCATGAGTGCTTGATCGTGGCCAGGCCTATAGCGTGGCAACGCATAGACTGCATAACTAATCTCTGCCCCTACCAGAAATACTATCCAACCAGCATACAACCACAGGAGAAACAGGGGCAAGGTAGCAAAAGAGCCATAGATGGCATTATATTTTGCTACCCCTATTTGTAACTTTATATATGCCGCCTGTGTAAAGATCCAGCCCAACGCCCCGATCACTCCTCCTGAAAGTGCAGGTATGAATGGAACCTTTGTGTTGGGGAGGAATCTGTACATCGCTGTAAAGGTGGAAGCAATCACCGAAAACATGAATAAATTTAATAAAAGCGTACCAATCCATGGTGCTGGGAAAAACCTGTGTAAGATGCCTACAAATTTGGGACTTTGAAGAAATGCCATAACTGCCAGGCCAACGTTCACAGCAAAGGGTAGGAGTATGAGTAACGCCAAATAGTCCATGACCTTCCTTCCAAAGGGGCGCCCACTTGCTGCACGCCAGATCACATTCATTGCGGATTCAATGGTCCCAAATAGCGATATAACGGAAAAAAGCATTCCCACTAAGCCGAATGCCCCAAGGGCTGCAAAGTTTGTATTGTCCACGTAGTCAAACACTGTATCTGCCATGGTCTTGAGGTGTTTTGAAAAAGTGGTTGTCCCATTTTCATGGGGAATGATTGGGGCCTCCTGATAGGCAAGCTGATCGATAAATGCATAGGCTGCCTCTCTGATTTTGTCTCCGGCCCCCAGCCCCTTTAACACAGCAGTGCCCATTGCAAGAAAGGGAACCATGGAAAGTATGACTGTAAAGGTAAGAGCACTGGCCCTTAGGGTGACTGCATCCTTTCTAAATTCAATGGTCACTATGTATATGACTCTGAATATGAGCAATAGAAATCTTTTAAGCCCCTTTGCTTCATCAAAGGAATGGCCCCATATAGTCTTTGTCACACGAGCCAGGGTGCCCTTTTGCACCAATCCATCCTCCTTGCAATAAGGCAGGAAATATCCTACTTTTTAGCCATAATAAACAAAAATTGTGTATATATGCAAGAAAACGAACCAGTAATCTTACCCATAGAAGACGAACTTGATCTCCACACCTTTAATCCAAAGGAGATCAAACCCCTCTTAGAGGACTATCTTAATGAATGCAGAAAACGCGGGATCCTCGAGGTTCGTATAATACACGGTAAGGGTAAGGGCCAACTTAGACGAACAGTACATGCCTTAATGGAAAAATTTGACTTTGTCATCTCGTACTTCACTGCCCCTCCAGAAAGAGGAGGCCATGGTGCCACCATAGCCTGGCTCAAGGGATGGGATAATACCTAATCTTTTTCAACTGGGGGTGATGGGGCATCGAGGGCATTACTCAGCCATTCCTTGAGGGCCTGATTTAAGGGGTATACCCCAACACCTGGCCTCCTTCCTGCCTCCTCTATGGATGACTCCACCAGCTCTCTGGGGACCTCGATCTTTGCGATCTCTTCAACCTCTTTTGAATTTCGCCTAATCAAAGTGACCCCTGGAGGCTCTTCCCAATCATAAATGACAAAGTAAATGGAGTCTTCATCTCCGCTCCTTGCAAACTCATTTCCCCTAGACCATCCCGCTCCCCACTCAAGGTACATATCTATTGCCTTTTCAGGGGTCATTGTCCAATCGATCTTGTTAACGAGCTCCCTCTTTGTCTTTAACTCCTCAATAGTTGTTATCATGGCCAACCCCTTGAAACGACTTTCAATTAATCTTTATTTTTAAAGAATATATCATCTTATCCTTTCATTCCAAGAAAAAACTTTAGCAAGCTATTTGCCAAGTGTTTTATTTCAGGGTAGAAATAATTCATATGGAAAGCAAAAAAATATTGCGGCAAATAGGTTATACAATATTCATAATTTTTGTAGCCTACGGAATTTGCTGTGCTGACAGTTCCTGTATCGAGTGCCATAAAGGTATAGAGCCTATCATAGACACCCCGCCTATGAAGGATCTGCCGTGCGAATTCTGTCATCAAGGAGATCCTAAAGAAATAGACATGAAAATGGCCCACGACGGGCTTCTTTCCAATCCCTCGGATTACAGAGTTGTAGACAGGACATGTGGAGTTTGCCACTACGATATAGTTCTCTCCTCTAAAAAGAGTCTTCATGCTACCAGCGCTGGAATTATTAGTGGAGCAAGGTGGGCATGGGGAGCACAAAATACCAAAAGGGCCATCTATGGCACGTACAACGTGCGCGACACTGATAAGGATATCCCCTCTGAACATGGAGCACTTACCAACTTGAATAAACTCCCACGCTTTAACCCAAAGAGGCCATTGACTAACAGGAACCACCCTGTTGATGACTATCTGCGCGCGGAATGCCTCAGATGTCACGTATGGTCCAGGGGAGAAGAAAGGCCCGGAGACTATAGGGCCAGTGGATGCGCAGCATGTCATGTACTATATTCAGATCAGGGACTGTATGAGGGTAATGATCAGGCCATTTCAAAGGATCGGCCTGGAAGGCCCATAACTCACCGGATTACTTCTAAGATCCCAACGTTCCAATGCCTTCACTGTCACAACAGAGGTGATAGGATAGGTACAAATTTCATAGGCACAATGGAATCAGACGGCTATGGTGCTCCGTGGAGCAGGACTGCTGGAGCTAAAGGAGGTAAAAAGCTTCACGGAAAATACTATAACTATCTTATTCCAGACATCCATTATGAAAGGGGAATGGCCTGCATTGACTGCCATACCCAAAATGACATCCATGGAGATGGGAACATCTACTCCAAGAAAGAACAGGCAGTGGAGATTGAGTGCACAGACTGCCACGGGACCTTGACCCAGAAAAGCACCCTTTATTCCTCCAGAGGTAAGAGAATTCCATGGATATGGGAAGATAAGGGTAAAATACTCCTTCAAGGTAAAATTGATGGCAAGATACATGTCATCCCACAGATTAAAGAGATTCTGAACTCCAATAATGATATGGCAAAGACTGCCATGGGAATTCCCGGCCATCTCGAAAAACTTGAATGCTATGCCTGCCATGCCAAATGGGCACCTCAGTGTTATGGGTGCCATGTGCAGCAGGACCTTTCCCAAAAGGCAAAGGACTGGATTGAATCAAAAAGGTCTGCTGACCTTTCAAAGGCTGGGGAGCGGGGCTACCTGGCGCAATCTGCCTTTAAATGGCGAGAGACTCGATCCTATCTTAGATGGGACGACCCAACACTTGGAATCAACAGCGAAGGATTGGTTGCCCCCTTCATCCCTGGCTGCCAAGTCATATTTACTCAGATCGGACCAGGCAGTAACTCCAAGTTCACAAACTATGTATTTACCACTTCAGAAGGCATTTCCGGTATATCCTCAAACCCGCTACAGCCGCACACCATAAGAAAGGAGGCCAGGGGCTGTGAATCTTGCCATAGCAATAAAAAGGCATTGGGGCTTGGGACTGGGACCTTTATTCCTCAGAAAAACGGCATCCCCATACCATTTGGACTTGATCAAATCGTAGATGAAAACGGAACCCAGCTTCAGTCTACATCCCATGATGGAGCGCGACCATTTAACAGAGAAGAAATGTCTAAAATCAACAGGATGGGAGTATGTGCAGACTGCCATAAATTTATGACCGATCCCGTTATATGGAAGCGCATAAAAAAAAGGGTTGGCAGTGCCCAAACACGGAAACTGCATACAAAAGTCCTGAAACACCTCATAATCTCTGATGAAAACAACTGATATTCTAGGGGAAGACGATGTTGAGAGACGATATTGAAAAAAAGATCGAAGGTCTTTTAAAAAAGGGAAAATCCAGACGCCAGATTGTCAAAATACTGAAGGATGAAGTTGAGCCTGCTAAGCTCCTCTTTTACCTAAACAATATGCCTGACCCAAAAGACAAAGAGAAATACGTCATTATAAACTTTTTTCTCTTAGGCCTCCTGGCCTTTATTACCGCAAGAAAGGTGGCAATGGCATTTTCCTTTGGAGGGTTCGACATCTATGCCATTCTCGCCCTTGTGGTGCCCGTGATCAATATCTATATCTTTATGGAGATAAGCAGATTTCGAAGGATCGGCTACCAATTCCTAGCAGTTCTGTCCTCACTATCCCTAATAAACCCGGAAAATCACCAGGTGCCTGAAGTCTTGTTATTACCTGCTATGGCAGGACTCTCTGGCTTCCTCTACATCAAGATGTTTCCCAAAAAGAATCTAATTAAAGACGTCCCTTGAGCAAGCAATGGAATCGAGCCAGGCCTCAACCTCTTTTTTAAATATTTTGTAAAAACGCTCGGATCCGCCAAGCCCCGTCCTTCCAAAGGTATAGTTCACCTCTAAAAAGAGAGGTTCCTCTCCTCTAAAACACACATCAAATCCCGCAAGGTTAATTCCCGTCTTTTTGCACAGGGAAACAACCATCTCCTCTCCTTTTTTTACCAAATGTGGGTCTTCGCCCTTTATGACCCTGGCACCCTGGGCCAGATTTGAGTAAAAGGCGCCGGAGGCGGCCTCCCTCCAATAGCTCTCTACATGGCTACCTATGACTACGACTCTCAAGGTCCTGTCAATCCCCTCAATATATTCTTGGATAACAAATCCAAAACGCCCTTGAAACTCCTCCTTCTTCAATATCTCAATAACCTTATTAAGCCCTTCTTGATCCTCTATAAGCCAGGTCCCCCTGCCCTCTCCTCCATGATTTGACTTTATTACAAATGGCATTGGAGGAAGGCTGAAAGGTGGCTTTCCCATCTCTTCGTGGTCGCCAAGGAGGGACACAAGCCTGGGGAAAACTGTAGTCTTTGGATGAGGGGCCTTTAAGGACCAAAAAAGCATTGCATCGCCCACCTTTCCCTCCCACTTGAACCTAATATCATAGTTTGGAAAGGTATTTGGGCATATTGCCTTTACAAAAAAATAAAATTCCCGGGATATGGCCTGGGGCAAGATAACGGCCCTTGCAGATCTAAGCTCTTTTAAAACGGCCTCGTCCATCCAGTGATTAACCCAGATGAATCTATCTCCTGGGAATATTGGGTTAAAACTTACCACATGGCACCTTGCCTGCTGCAACATTCTATCCTTTCTGTACTCGATTAAAGAGCACCCTGAAATCCCAGTTGAATTTATACATGCCGCTTAACCACGCTACTTGAAGAAAGGCATCTTTTTTATAACACTCTCCCATATTCTAAGTCCAGGCCTTCGGTAAGATGTCTAATAAGCATCCTCACAACTATGGTTTCTATACTTTCCTCAATATCAGGCGCCTCTTACTAAATATTAACTCGGCCACTATGACTGCCAGATAAAATGCCCCGATCCAAGTCAGCGCCTTAAAATCAGTGCGCCAGAGATAGACTATGAGGACCAGCCAACTTGCTCCGCTCAATATCAGTCCTGTTAGGGGTATGCCCACACTGATTTTTATTCGGTCCCTTAATTTCATGGCCGCTCCATTGATGCCCACAAAGGTTAGCAAAAAAGTAGAGCTTGCAAAAGAAGATATTATGGAAAGATTCGTAGTATTTACAAAGATGATGGTCACTACCGTAATAAATATTAGGCTTACATAAGGGATATCTTTAGACCTTTCTCTATAGGAAAACACCTTGGGCAGATCCTTTTCTTGTGCCATTACCATGCCCAGCCTTGCAGTACCAAAAAGAGTTGCGTTAATGGCAGAGGCAGTGGAGAGAAGCGCTCCAAGACCGATCAGCGTAAAACCAGCCTGTCCGAGAAATGGCTTTGCAGCTACAGCAAGGGCATATTCCTTGTATTTCTTGATGTCTTCAGGCGTAAGATTGCCGACCGCTACCAGTGAAACAATGAAGTATATGATAGCAGTTATTATTATGGCTATCATTATGCCTCTTGCCAGATCCTTCTCTGGATTTTTCATTTCATTTACTGCGTTTGGGATGAGCTCAAACCCTTCGTATGCCACAAAAATCAGGGCTGCCCCCATAAGAATACCACTAGTACCTTTATTTATTATAGGAAAGATGTTTTCGGGTTTCATAAACACGAGGCCAGCCACGGCAAATAGTCCCAATATGAGTACCTTGATTATGACGATTATATCTTCGGTTTTGCCTGCGGCCTGTACGCCATAGAGGTTTACCCCAAGGAAGAGCAGGAGGATGAAAGTTTCAAGTACGTGATGTATGACCTCTGTGCCTCCTAACATTGCAGTTCCATATACACCAAAAGTAAAGGCATAGAGAGCCAGTGTCCCAATATAACC
Organism: Dissulfuribacter thermophilus; assembly: GCF_001687335.1. NCBI lineage: Bacteria > Pseudomonadati > Thermodesulfobacteriota > Dissulfuribacteria > Dissulfuribacterales > Dissulfuribacteraceae > Dissulfuribacter > Dissulfuribacter thermophilus. The sequence continues at coordinate 176,680 of NZ_MAGO01000005.1, forward strand.
TGTAATAAGGAGCCAACCACCTATCCCCGCAATATTTTTGCTTTTAAATGCGTGCTCCAGATAAGTGAAACTACCTCCATCGTCCCTAAAACATAGGCCGAGCCTAGAATAGGACATGCCAGTAATGAGCGCGATTACTGCGCCAAGACTGAAGGCTAAAGGAGCGGCATGGCCAGAGAGCGCAACTGAAAGTCCAAGAACAGAGAAGATACCTCCTCCCACCATTCCACCAACACCAATGGCAATTAGTTCCCTGAGTCCAAGTTTTTCTGTATCTGTATTTCGTTGGCTCATCTATACATCACCTATCATTCTCCATCTTTTCGGCCAAACATTGGTCTAACAAAGCCTATCATAGAGATAGCATTGATTTTCTCGTGAAAATTTTCAAAAATAGCCACCTCCATGCCAAAGAGGACCTATCTTTTATTAGAGAAGAGGTGTACTCCCATTAAGGCACTTTGACAAGGAATTATAGACTCATTCCCACCTGCCTCCATATCTAAGCCGCTTCTGGTAATCTCGCTGGCAGAGTTGAACCTCTGCTCCCAGTCTTGCACTCAGGCTTTCTTTACTCCTCACCTCAAAATCGCGCCTCTGCCATGAGCTAGTAGTTTACGCTAAGAAAGACTTAGTGGAACAATGGCCCTCTTCATAATGGTTTAGTGAACATTTTCCCCAAGAACTAGGCCGTGTACCTAAGAAAGCAAAATGACGGACATATCTTTTTTAGAAAGGAAAATTTTAAAAACATTAACATATGGACTTAACAGAATCTTTTGAGAGTATCTCACTCATGCTATGGCCCACATATATAGTAAGATGGCCAAGTGCCTTATACATATAACATTCTGCCCTTTCTGTTAATTGTTTACCAAAATTCGATACCCACATACCAAGGTGTTGGGAATAAAAGGAACATGCAGTTTGCAACAGTGCACTAGCTTGTTCCTCGTCCCCATTTAAATCGAGCTCTGCAGAGGATCTCAATATGAGTCCTAAAAAAGCCATTTCAAAACCGATATAATCCGGCCTATTTATCATCTTGATATAAGAAGGAATATCAAGCAGTTCAGGGTTAAAACCTGCACTAATATAAAAATTTTTAACTGACGCGCATAAATCAGTTCTCATAGGAATCTGTCTTTGTGCCAATTCAAAAGGTGGTAAGTACTTACCTGAAATTGGTACGAAAAAAAGATCATAAAATTCCTGAGTAATGTCTTCGGATGAATCCCTCTCTACGAGAGTTAGCATCTTAGCAAATAGTTCTCCAGGGAAAATTTTTTTGAATTTATGGCCGACTTCCTTACAGCCTGCTATGCGTTCCTCATCTGGTTCATTCAAATAGAGGGTCGCAACAAACTCAAAGAAGTCGGCCCATGCATTCTTCTCATCTGAATTCATGAAAATTGAACTCATATCTTTTCCAAACTTGCTGGGATTCCTTGTCTAGCATTTGAGCCAACAACAACATCAGCCAGTGTAGAAATACCCTTACGCTTATAGTCTGAAATACCCAGTAAATTATGGGCGATACCAGCGGCACGAGCGCGATCTCCGTCGATCTTTCTGCCTTTTATTACCACGGAGCGCGAACCAAGCCCCCAATGGCCGAATCCATGTTCTATACCAATCACTCCAGGAGCTATGCCGCTGCGCACATCTGCCTTGCCTTTGGCCTTTCCACCAGGAGTAACAACCTGTAAGGTATCTCCCCTTTTGATTCCTAGCCTTTTGGCATCTATCGGATTAATGACAAAGGCATTTTCCCTGTGAATCTGTCTTAGCCTCTTTTCTCCAATGGTATGTGATGATTGGAGCTGAGATTTAGTGCACACAAGCATAAAAGGCCACCTTGAGCGCGTAAATACCTTCTCTGTAGGTGTACCGTCGGCAAAGGCAGGTGGCTGCCAAGTCGGAACCCCTGAGAACCGTTCTCCTGTAAGACTATTTCTGGCAAGGGCTACCATCTCATTATAGATGTGCATAGGCTTTTTGTATCGATGAGCAAGCCACTCGCCCTCATATGCCTTTTCAGCACCTTCGAATCGTCCGCCCCTTGCCATGGCGTAAGCAACCTTCGGCCATTCGTCTTCCTTAAGAACCTTTTTGAGTTTTGGCAAAAGCCGCTCTACGCCTGTGATCTCCAGTTCCTCCTGAGTGATATCCGGAACTGGCTTGCCTGCGAAAGCGACATTTGCAAAGGCCCTAAGGAAGAAATCCTCAGGCGTATCAAGAGGATGCAAATTGCCCTTGGAATCTGGTATGGCCTCTTTCCCAAAGCCAGGAAGCCCCATTCTCTTTGCCACGGCTATAATAAAGCTTTCCATACACACAGGGACACCCTCCTTAGTCTTTGCCTGAGGAGGATCCGTTACAGGCCAGCGGAAAGAGTTGGTCTTGGTAAGATGTGTTGCCCAGGGAGATGCAGCTCCCCAAGTCTCGTATAAAACAGTATCAGGAACTATATAATCGGCATAGGCGCTGCTTTCATTTATAAAGGGATCAATAGAAATTATTAGCGGCAACCTCTTTGGATCAGCCAGCTTTTCCTTCACCTGCTCATAGAGCCCTGCCTGGCCATAGAGGGGATTGGTGTTCCACATTATCAGTGCCTTTAATCCATAGGGATATTGATTTAAAGCAGAAGGAATGAACTCTGATTGAAGAGCTGCAGAGAAAGGATACCAAGGGCCATCGGCTGGATATGGTTTTCCCTTGGCCTTTTTCAGTTTGTACTCTGTAGTCTTTTCGTAAGGGAATCCCTGTCTACTAATCCTTACTCCCCTGGGTTTGACCTTACCAGGAAATTTTTTAAAGTTGTAACGTGGTCCCTTTCCAAAATCTGGATATCGACCTCCGCCAATAGATGCGCCTCCCTTCCAGTTTAGGTTGCCCACCAATGCATTTAGTACAGCAACTGCGTAGGCAGTATAAAAGCCGTTGGAGTGCATCGTGCCTCCATGACAGTCTGCCACTGCCTTTCTCCCATAACTTGTAAACTCTTTTGCCAGGTCCACAATTGTTTTTTCTGGGATACCACAGATTTGGCTGTACTCTGCCAGCGTATGGCGTCTTGATGCCTCAAGGAGGAGTTGAAGGGCCGTTTTTACTTCTACTTCCTCCCCTCCTATCTTTACTGAACCCTTGTAAAAAATAAGGGCGCTTCTGGACTTTTCATTACCAATGGGCTTTCCTGTCTCTTCATCTATCACCACGAAGCCGTCTTTGCTGTTAGGACGCCTTTGGGACAGATGGGATTCCCTCAGAAAGCGACCGAAAAGTGGATGGCCTTCTTGTGTGATTACCAAGTGGGAGGCATTGGACCAGCTTGGCTCAGATGCGGCTTTTGCAGCACGTGCTCCTGGAATTTTCAGGAATTGCTCGTTATACCTCCTGTTTTCCAGTATCCAACGTATCATAGCCATTACAAGGGCACCGTCTGTTCCCGGCTTTATGGGAATCCATCTCACCCTGTCAGACGTCGCCATACAGTCTGAATTTGTAAGCAGTGGATCCACTACCACATACTTCAGATCGCCGTCGCTTCTACCCTTTGCAACCAATTTGCCCTGTCGCTGAAAAGGATTGCCTGCATTGGCTGGGGCAGTCCCTATGTTCAAAACAAATTTAGTATTCTTAAAATCTGGCTTTATATGCGGGTATTTCTTGAAATCTCCGAGCATAGCTGCATACCCGGCCCTCATTGAGAGACCACAGTTACCCCTGTGGCCTGTAAAGTTGATGGTTCCAAAGGAGTTAACCGCAAATCGCTTGATGAGTTGTAACCGTCCCTCTTTGAATCCTGCCATTATAGCCAACTGGTTGGCCCGCGGACCCAGTTCTGGTCGGTTTGGATCGATTGGCCTCTTGAGGTCTCTGATTTTCCTCAGTCCATCCACATGTCCTTCGCCAAAAAGGTCTCCACCCTCAACTATCTCCTCGACCAGCTTTTCAAAATCGATGGGACGCCATTTGCCTGAATTTCGGGGTCCCACCCTTTTGAGAGGCACAAGTACCCGATATGGATCATAAAGTTTCTCCAATACTGCATTCCCTCTGGCACATGCGGTGGCTCTGTGTTCAAGCCCTGCTTCCTCCTTCCTACTCAATTTGACCAAGCTTTCTTTTAAAGGGGTCTCATATGGCAAAAAAGAGTCAGTTGCCAACACATGATATGGATTTCCAGCCACTCGCAGGATCTTTCCAGTCTTCTTGTCCACACGCAGCCTCACACCGCACAGGCTCACGCAACCCACACATACGGAATTGGATATGTACTGATTTTTATTTGGTCTTACTGCTCCTGTCTTTGGATCAATGGAATATTCTGGCTCCAGAGCGTTTCCATAGATATGATGAGGAGGCTTCTCGCCTGCCCACCAGCCTTTTGCTATTCCCTTAAGAGTATGACGATATCCGAGGCCAAATATACCAAGAGATGTTATCAAACCTGCTGCCTTAATTATATTTCTACGCTTTTTGTCCATTTTTACTTCACTCCTTTCACATTCACTGCCGATGTATTTAGTGGAATTTCAGAGTTAACCCCTCCCGACACTTTATCTTCGTTGGGTTCCCAGGGCATAAACCATGTAAAACCTAGAAAAAGGGCCATCCAGATAGCCCAGTTGCTAACGACATGCATAATACCGGTTGCACCCCAGAAGCTGGGGAAATAGTGAGCAACACCTGCTGAGATCTTTGGCAGTTCCTGTCCTCCAATGACGGTATCCCATCTGAAAAGCCATACACCGCAAATCGCGACAAAGGATGCGAAAAGAAACAGAGGCCTAATGCGTCTCAATGGAGCAAAAAGTGAAACTATAAGTGGAAATAACAGCCCAAATCCCAATTCAAGGACAACGGCCTCGAAAAAATGTCTCTTGAACACGTAGGGAAGTGCCTCTTGAAAAATTTTAAAAGAATAGGCATAGCCTATTGAATACCAAAGAAGCCTTAAAAGCAGATCACCCAATATGCTCCAGACCAGCAACTTGCCTAGACTATCCATGAGATTCCAAGGTATCTTTCCCCTCTCATCCCTCACCATTATGGCAGTAACCAGTATCATCAGGGCTATACCGCTTACCATTGCAGAAATAAGAAAAATTAGTGGCATAAGCGAGGTGTGCCAAAGAGGCCTTGCCTTTACTACCCCTAGGATGTAACCAGTATATCCATGAACTGCGAGGGCGGCCGGTATACCTATCATGCCAAGAACACGTCCTACTTCGTGGTCCCGTTTAATGGAGGCAGATGTAATGTCCGTGTTTCCAAGAGCTAGCAAGGTGTAGATGGCTTTTAAAAAGCCAGAACTATTCTTTGCCTTTCTAGCAAATCCTGCCCGAAAGACAAAAAGCATCTCAAGGCTGATCAGTATAGGATAGAAAGTGAGCAAAAACACGCCCCAACTCATAGGAGAAGTGGAGTGTAAGTGATAATATAATGAATAAAATCTCCCTGGTTGAGCTAGGTCGGCAATAAGGTTAAGCGGAGCTGCTAAAAGCACCGTAAAAGCCATTATTAAAGCCAGACCAGCTATCGGTTCGTACTCTTTGTTGTTAAAAACATAAGTCAGTGAAGATATCAGAAAGGCGGCTGCGCTCACCCCTGTGAAGAAGAAATATTGGGGTACTGCCACACTCCACTGAACACTGGCTGCAGTATTTATTATTTCTACTATACTAGTCTCCATTTCAAACAACCTCCTCTTCTACTCCACTCCCAGCAGGCGATATAACGGCCTCTCCCTTGATCTGTCCGCTGAGAGTCTCATCCAGCCCGATATAAAAAACCATAGGACCCGTTCCCATAGCTCTTTTGAGTACCTGAACAGGATACTGACTGACCAACCTTGAAACTTTGCTATTAGGATCGTTAAAATTACCAAATACCCTTGCCTCTCCCACACATGTCTCGACACAGGCCGGATAAAGACCTGCTTCGAGCCTGTGCAGGCAAAACGTGCATTTGTCTGCAGTACGCGTGAGAGGATTGATAAATCTCGCCTCGTAGGGACATGCCTGGATGCAGTATCCACACCCCACGCAGACGCTATTATCCACAACAACTATTCCATCTTTTCTCTTCTTTGTTGCCTGCGTGGGACAAACCTGCACACAGGCGGGCTTTTCACAATGATTGCAGAGACGGGGAAGATTGATCCTATGGGTAGTTCCGTATCTTTCTATTTCATATGTTGAAACTATTGTACGGAACTTGCCCACTGGAATCTGGTTTTCTATTGAACACGCCACTGTACATGCCTGACACCCTATGCATTTCCTCAAGTCTATCACCATGCCCCATTTGGCCTCGCTCTTCCCTGCGAACTGAGTCGCCTGAGCAGAATCAGGACTTTTTAGGATTGAGAAGGAGGCCGCCGCCCCTCCTAACAGCTTGATAAAACTACGACGTGAGCTATTCATCTTTTTTCGCCTCCATTTACTTAAAAACTACAGTTACCTGTGCCATAAAACGATTGTCTATGGCCGGATTCCAATGACTATCACGGATCTCGTAGTTCACTGTCGCTCTGGCCCTTTTATGGAAAAAGTACTGAAGACCAAGGGTGAGATTATCTTGGCTCACATCTACGGATAGGTCATTTCCATTATCCGGATCGTAATAGGAATATCTAAAATCAAGCTCCAACTTCTTATTGAATACAGGTGGACGGTATCCCAGATCTATGTACCAGCCAAAAGCATCGAGATCTGCATGAGGAACGCCATGACCGCTAACAGAGGTATTATCAGTAAAATATCTGTTAGAGACTGGTACTGCTCCATTGAAAAAGCCTGGAGCATAAACCCATCCGTTTCCCCATACTCCTTCTGTTACTACCCTAAGCGCCCCGTAAGATTTCAAGTCTTTTTTGAAATAAAACTCAATTCCATAGCGCTTCCTATCCTGCTCCGTCTTCTCTCCATTAACAGGTCCGGGCGTGGCAAAGGTGAATCCTGTCCTCTTGCCATTGATGAACCATAGTCCGAGGTGAATTTCCTGACGGAAGGGCCCCTTTGTATTATTAAAAATCCGGCTCACTACGATCTTTCCCGCTATATCCTTATTCCTATCATTGTCCTGAGAATTGATTCCATTTCCGTTCGATAACATGAGTGCGTAGGCAAGTTCATACTGTTTGCCCTGACCAAACCTGAACCAGTCGAAGATTTCCACACCAATATCCCTATAGGCACTGACCGAACGATTCTTGCCAAATCTTTCCAACATGAGATTGAAAAAAACATCTGAGAATTCTATATAATTATGGAGGTGAATAGCCTGAAGTCCGTCAATACCCATTGGCAACTTAAATTGGCCTAACCTCAACCGCATTCCTGGTATATAGTTTAGGGTAACACTAGCATCAGTCAGCGCGGCAAAATTGCCCTGGTCTCCATTCGGATTTTCCGTTACTCCATTCCTTCCAAACTCGCCCAGCACAAAGTAGTTGACTCTGCCATCCGTGTTGGGAACTATACCTCTCACTCCAAGTCGTGCCCTGCGAATGTTAAAATCGTCTTTCCTCACATCTGCATATGGATCAACATCATCCTGAGATTGGTAATAAGTAGGCTGAACAAATCCCCATGGGCTAAAAGATTTTGGGTTCTTCACCCATGTTTCAGTGCCTTGCACCCTAAGCCAACAGGCAGCCATTGCCTGTACTGAAAAAAACAGAGTGATAGCAAAAACAACGAATGACCTGATAAGAATTGTTCGTTTTTTTAATTTGATTTTCATACGACCCTCCTCTTTTTTTTCGCATTTACTGTGCTGCTGGGCCTCATTTCAACTGCCATGCCATGAAGTAAAACTTTACACAAAATTTATAACTCATTGTTTTTATAAAGAAAAAAAATCATTGACTAACCATAGTCACCCAACTATTCTTTGGCAGGGTGCATTCTGCACCCATAAAATCATCAAACAGGTAAACTTTGGGTGCAGAATGCATCATCATGAAACTAAAATCTTTATTGTTAAGAAGGGATGTAATTTTTAAATGAAATTAAAACTGGGAATCGGCAACAAAATCCTAATGACAATGTTAGCAGTGGCAGTCCCTTTCCTCATCATTTTTTCAATCTTAATTTTAAATACAGTGGAAGAAATATTAAAAGCAAATGTTACCCGTCAAATAACTAGGCTTGCAGAAAAATCTGCGGACAATCTAAATGATCTAATAGAAAGGTCTAAAACACTCCTCCTTACCATTGCCATATCCCCTTCCGTGACTGATCTCATTGAGGCACGAGAACTGGAAAGCCCCGAAAAGATTAAGCAGTCAATACACAATTTAGAAGAATATTTTCTAAAACTTCAAAAGCTAAATGATATCATCCAAGCAATTCGATTTATAGATGAAAAAGGCAATGTTTGGGTCAAAGTTAGAGAGGGCAAGATTATTCCACGAAAAGGACCACTGATAGCCAATCTTGGTATTAGGGCAGTTAGCATAAAAAAAGATCGTGATTTTTTTAAAAAGACTATGCTCTTGAACAATGGCGAAGTCTGGATCTCCAATTTGGAAAAAGGATGGATGGAAGGACAAAAAAAATGGTGTCCTGCTATGGTTCGTTTTTCTACCCCTCTTTTTTTCTCTAATGGGAAAAGAGCTGGGATACTAATTATCAATGTATGGGGTAAACAAGTAGGAAAAATGATAAATCGTCTAATATCTCCACAAGAGGGGATGGCATTTCTGATTGAAAGAAATTTATTGGACGAAAAAAGAAATGGCATTTTTTTATTTCATAAAAAATGTTCGTGCGAATTTGGTAATCAAACCGGCAGTCATATCACAGTATTTCAGCGTTTCCCTGATTTCATAACTAAAGCCTGGATGCACACTGACAAAGGAATAATACTCAACCCAAAAACCAAAGATATACTGGCCCACAGATTCTTTTCTCCCTATCATAGTAAAAAAAGAGGTTGGGTAGTAGTGGTACAAGCCAATAGTTCTTTTTTTATGGCTCCTTTGACCATAATAGAAAATAGAATCATAATCTCTGCCTTGCTAATGGTATTGCTAGCAGTACTTGCTGCACTCTACTTTGCTCAATCTATTACTGAACCTATCAAACAGGTTATTGATGGCACCCATCGTATAAGTCAAAACCTTTCAAACCGTATATCTATAAAATCAACTGACGAAATAGGAATTTTGGCCCAAAAAATAAATAACATGGCATCGCAATTACAAAAAAATATTGAGGAACGCAAAAAACTAGATGCCCAAATTTATCAATCTGAAAAACTGGCTTCCATAGGAGAAATGGCAGCTGGCCTCGCTCATGAGCTAAACACTCCCCTCAGTAATATAAAAGCTATTGCCTCTCTTTCTAAAAAAGACCTGGATACTGGAAAGATAAATTTGGATGCTGTAAAAGAGGATCTTAACGACATAAAAGAACAAACAGAAAAATGTAGTGAAATTATCTCTGGTTTACTGAGTTTCGCAAGAAAAAGGAATCCAGAATTTGCCTTATTTAATATAAATGATCTGATTGAAAAGGCTCTATCACTACTTCGCCTAAAAATTGAAAAAAAAGGCGTAACCGTGAGATTCCAAAAGAACGAGGATCCACTCTCTGTCAATGTAGATGCAAATCAGATACAACAAGTTTTTGTCAACATTCTTCTTAATGCACTAGATGTATTAGACTTTGGCGGCCTTATCACAATCATTTCAGAAAAAGCGGGTAATCACCTAAAGATAAGCATAAAAGATAATGGTCCCGGAATCCCTCCAGATATCATGCCTAAAATATTCAATCCCTTCTTTAGTACAAAAGAAGTGGGTAAGGGAACCGGCCTGGGCCTGTCAGTCAGCTATGGCATTGTGAAAAATCATGGTGGCACTATTGAAGTGCAATCAAAGCCCGGTCAAGGTACAACTTTTACAGTTAAACTCCCAATGAATTCCTTGCAAAACAATGGCAACGACAAATAATGTAATCCAATCAACAATCAACTTGGACGGAATGGCTTATAACTAAAGTAGAAAGGAAAAAGTTATGCGCATTATTATTGTAGATGACGATCCAACAGCATGCAAAATTTTACGGCGAATGCTGGGAACTGAATATGAAGTTAATATATTTTACAATGGAGAAACCGCTTTCAAGTTTTTTTTACAAAATGGGGCAGACATAATAATAACAGACATCCGAATGCCAATGATGGATGGATTACAACTGCTTACCAAAGCAAAGGAAATAGATCCAGAAGTTATTATTCTTGTCATTACTGGATATTCGTCAGTTGATTCAGCGGTTAAGGCAATTAAAAAAGGTGCTTATGATTACATATCCAAGCCTTTTGAACCAGATGATGTACTTATACGCATAAAAAGGGCTATAAAGGAAAAGAAACTTGAAGCAAAGGTAAGATCCTGCCAACAAGAACGACAATTAAAATTTGATAAAATTCAAATTATTACCCAAAACCCCAAAATGATGCATATGCTCGAAATAATTCGAAAAGTTGCAGCCACAGACAGTACCGTCCTCATATATGGAGAAACAGGTGTTGGAAAAGAACTCGTAGCACGCATGATTCATTACTGGAGTCCTAGAAAAGACTATGCATTCATTCCAGTGAACTGCAGTGCTCTGTCTGAAGGAATTATGGAAAGTGAGCTTTTTGGTCATGAGAAAGGGGCTTTTACTGGCGCAACCAACAAACACATTGGTTTCTTTGAACTCGCAAACAAGGGGACCATATTACTTGATGAAATCGGCACAACAAATAATAGGTTCCAAGTAAAATTACTCCGAGTCTTGCAAGATAAAATCATCTATCGGGTGGGAAGTACATCAGCTATCCCTATCGATACTAGAGTACTTGCTGCAACAAACCAGGACCTAGAACGTGAGGCAAACGAAAATCTTTTTAGACCGGATCTATATTACAGACTAAGTGTAGTCACTATCAAAATCCCTCCACTCAGAGAAAGAATGGATGATGTTCCTCTTCTAGCAAATCATTTTCTAAAAAAATATTCACATATAAATCCAAAAGTTAAGGGCATATCAAAAGAAAGTAAAAAAATTTTAATGGAATATCCATATCCAGGGAACGTGCGTGAACTGGAAAATATCATTGAAAGGGCTATGATACTTGAAAATAGCGATATGATCACTCCTTCCAGTCTCATGATGACATCCAAAAGCACTGCTCAATTAGAAAATACTAGCAACTCCTCATTAGAAAACAGTCAACCTGCAGATGAAGCGCTACGCCTAGAACACGTGGAAAAGGAACATATTTTAAAAGTATTACTCATGTGTAATGGTAGAAAACTAGAAGCTGCAAGGCTTCTTGGAATCAACAAAACAACACTTTGGCGTAAAATAAAAAAGTATGGATTACTTAATCTATAATCTTGGTGTTAGCTAAGTAGGACATATGAAAACTATATGCACAAACAACTTAACTCGCACATGCCAAATACAGATCAGCATCAAATAGGAAATTCCTCCTCTACCCCAATAAGACCTTTTGGGTGGGAGTACGTTTTTCACCAGCTATAAAGGCCTCAATACCGCCCTGAAATATCACTTTTCCACCGTTTTTTCCCCCTCCTGGGCCAAGTTCAATCACGTAGTCACATCCGAGAATGACGTCTACATTGTGCTCTACTATGATGACGGTGTTTCCAAGCTCACATAGCTTTCTCAAGTGCCTCATCAACCTTTCCACGTCTTTCATGTGGAGGCCCGTAGTTGGTTCATCCAGTAGATACACCACTCCTTCAGGGCTTCTTGCCATGAGTTCTCGAGAGAGTTTGAGCCTTTGGGCCTCACCCCCTGAAAGATGCGGGCTTCTCTGTCCTAGCTCGAGGTAACCAAGGCCAAGGTCTGACAAAAGGCCGAGAGATCGCTTAAGCCTTGGATGGGCCTTAAAAAAGGAAAGTGCTTCATCTACTGTCATACTCAGGCACTCAGAGATGTTTTTTCCAGACCACCTCACTTGGAGTACTTCGTCTTTAAAACGCTTTCCTCCGCAATCAGGACAAGTGATGTACACAGGTGGCAAAAAACCGAGTTTCACCTCTTCAGCTCCCTGGCCTTTGCACGTTGGACACCTACCACCTTCAGTATTGAATGAAAAGGTAGACTTTGAATAGCCCCTCGCCCTTGCAAGTGGGGTCTTTGCAAAGAGATCTCTCAGAAAATCAAACAATTTGAGATACGTTAGAACACACGACCTCGGAGTCCGCCCAATAGGACTTGAATCCACCATAAGGACCTGCCTGATAATCCCATCCACACAGACGTCTCTTAAATACTCGAGGTCCTTAGATCCTTTTTTGGAGGTAATCTTTCTGAGATTTTTGTAAAGAACCTCCTCAAGAAGTGTGCTCTTTCCAGAACCGGACACCCCAACAATTGCCGTAATGGCTCCAAGGGGGATCTCCACCTCTTCATCCCTGATGTTATGGCACGAGATGCCAGAAAGCCTTATAAGTCCAGAGGCTCTAACATCACGGTCTTTGTATATTTTCCTCTTATGCCTTCTCTCTCTTAGGGCAAGGCCTGTGAGAGAAGTCGTATTTTGTTCTATGGCTGAAGGGGGCCCCTCCGCTACAACGCGTCCTCCATTCTTTCCACCACCAGGACCAAGATCAATAACCCAGTCTGCACCCCTGATGGTCTCTTCATCGTGCTCGACCACGATTACGGTATTTCCAGCGTCCTTAAGCCTCTTAAAGACCTTGAGTAACCTCCTGTTGTCCAGTGGGTGTAGTCCTATGGTGGGTTCATCGAGAACCACTGTGAGCCCAGTAAGGCCAGAGCCGATCTGGGCAGCAAGCCTTATGCGCTGGGCCTCTCCTCCTGAGAGGGTATCTCCAGACCTAGAAAGAGAAAGATATCCAAGGCCAACATCTATTAAGAATCCAAGTCTGTCAACCACCTCTTTTACAAGGGGCTCTGCCAGTTCATGAAGGCGTTCTGACCAGGGAGGCGTACGCAACCAAGACTCGCACAACTGCTTTGCTTCTTCTACCTCAAGGTCTAAGACCTCCCCTATGTTTTTCTCATCTATCACCCAGGAAAGCGCATCTTTTGAAAGCCTTGTACCGCGGCATTCCTTGCAGGCCTTCCCCTCCGAAGGTTCCCTACCAGTACCATTACACCTCGGGCACCTTCCAGTCTGTGTATTAAAGGAAAAAAGGAGCGGATCAGGATCAGGGACTCCCATGCCACACCTGGCACAGCTCCTTCTCTCGCTAAAGAATTCTTCATTCTGGTTTTCTCTATCCATAATGCCGATTTCACCCCCGCCATAGTAAATGGCCTTGTTAAACACGGCTTCAAAACCCGATTCGTCAGGTGAGATCGGGCCAAATAGCCAGGAGATAGAATGAATACTGAATCTGTCGAGCTCAGGGAGATTTGTTATTGGATAAAATTTTCCATCTATCATGAGGCCAGATGCCCCGGAGATCTTTGCCTGTTCCAGTACATTTTTAAAAAATCCCTTACGCTTCCTCACTCTTGGGGCCATAAGGTAAACTTTGCAGCCCTTGAAACGTCTCTTGATCTCATCGATGATCCTGTCTCGCTTGGTCTCCTTTAAAAGAAGACCACAACCAGGGCACCTGGCCTGAGAAACCTTTGAATAAAGAAGTCTTAGAAAATGAGCCACTTCTGTCAATGTCGCCACAGTGGACATTGGCCCAGAACGTGCCTTTCTCTGCTCAATGGCCACTGATGGACTGAGGCCAACAAGTTCGTCAACGTCTGGCCTTTCATATAACTTCAAAAACTGGCGCACATAAGATGAGAGGCACTCAATATACCTTCTTTCTCCCTCTGAGTGGATAATGTCGAAGGCAAGAGTGGATTTTCCTGAACCAGAAGGGCCGGTAATCACCACGAACTTTTCACGGGGGATGGAAACATCTATGGATTTGAGATTATGGTGCCTGGCGCCCTTTATCTCTATTGTAGCATTGACCGCGGCTTCCTGGATCCTTTGAGGTTCTAGTGCCTTTTTAGGATACGAAGACGGCCATTTCGTACATTGAAGAAAAGGCGCGGTCTTTGACTCCTTTATCTTGTACAGTCCTTGTGGCTCTCCTTCATAAATAAGGTAGCCTCCTTTTTCACCCCCTTCTGGTCCAAGTTCGATCAGCCAATGTGAATTTCTTATAAATCTTGGATTGTGTTCAACAACTACTACTGATGCATTTTTTTTCCTAATTAGGGCATGACAGCCCCTAATAATCAGGTCTACTTCCCTTGGATGGAGTCCCCTAGTAGGCTCATCAAGTATGTATAATGTATGGCCTGGGGTATCTCGCTCCAAAAATGCCTTTGTAAGCCTGAGCCGCTGTGCCTCTCCTCCAGAAAGTGTGCTCAGTCTCTGATCAAGAGTAAGGTGCCCTAGGCCAAGATCATTTATGACCTTTAACGAGGATGCCACCTTTTTAACATCCTTAAAGAAGGCCATTGCCTCCTTAACAGTCATTGCCAGGCATTGATCGAATCGCACTCCTTTGTATGGGACCGACCTAATTTCAGGTTTGAGCCGCGTTCCATTACACACTGGGCAGAGGAGTTCGACATCGGGCAAAAACTGCATCTCGAGGACCTCTACCCCAAGCCCCTTACAGTTTTCGCACCTTCCAAGCGGTGAATTAAATGAAAAATTTCCTGGCTTGAGCCCCATGGCCTTGGCCTGGGGAGTATTGGCAAATACCTTTCTTATGCCATCAAACACCCCTGAATATGTGGCCACTGTTGCCCTTGGAGTGCGGGTAAGACTCGATTGGTCAACTAAGACCACCTCGCTAATGGTCTCTAACCCTACGATTTCAGAAAAGGCCCCAGGAGATTCAACTGGTTCGCCAAGGTACCTTTTTACTGCTCTAAAGAGCACCTCTTCAACAAGACTGGATTTGCCAGAGCCAGACACCCCTGTTACTACAGTAAGCCTCCCAAGGGGGATACGGACATTTACGGACTTTAGGTTGTTAGCCCTGACCTCCTTTACAATAATTGCATCTTCTTTCGAAATCTGGCCTGGAGTTTTTGCTGGAAGGGGCGCGTCTGTAGCCACATAGTCTAAAAGCAGAGATTCGTCTGGTGGCCCCTGGTAGGTAACCTCCCCACCCTCTTTTCCTGAGCCTGGTCCTAGGGCTATAACCCCATGGGACGAACTTATAAGCTGTGGTTCGTGAGTGACTGTAAGGATAGTGTTTCCTCTATTCCAAAGCCCCTCTAGTACCTTCTTTATACCCAAAACGTCGTGTGGATGGAGTCCTCGAGACGGCTCATCAAGACAGTAGAGGGTGTCTTTTAGGGCATTTCCCAGGGCACGGGCCAGGGTTACCCGCAACATTTCACCACCTGACAGCGTTCTTGACTGACGGTTTAGTCCAAGATAACCAACACCTGAAAGACTAAGCGTCTCCAGCCTATTTTCAAGCTCTCTAAAAAGAGTGGCACTTGCCCTATCCTTTTGAAAAAAATCATTATTTTCCCTTAACCACCTAAGGGCTTCATCTACGGAAAGGGAGTAAAAGTCCCCAATATTTTTTCCAAGGAGCCTGTAATAAAGTGCCTCCTTTCTAAAGCGCGTCCCATTACATTCAGGGCACGTGGTGTAAGCCCTATATCGCGATAATAGGATCCTAATGTGGGCCTTATAGCGATACCTCTCAAGTTCTTCAAAGAGTGCCTCCATACCTGGCCAAGGCCCATGCCCATATTTCACCAGTTGCTTGATGTCGTCTGGGAGCTCTCGCCACGGAGTCCTGGGGTCTACTCCCTTGTCCTCAAGGACCTCAAGGAGAAGGCCCTTTTCATACTCCCATGATTCCAGAGGTAAAATTGCCCCTCCTACTATGCTCTTTGAAGGATCTGGAATCACCAGATTCCAGTCTATGCCAGTACCCCTTCCAAAGCCCTGGCATTCAGGGCATGCCCCTGCAGGGGTGTTGAAGGAAAATAGCGCAAGAGTCGGAGGTGAAAAATGCAGCCCACAGCGGGCACATTGCCGATTCCTGGAGAAAGGGAATGGACCTAGGAATCTATTTTTATCCCTATTTAAAAAATAACAAACTACCCGTCCCTTACCCTCTAGAAATCCGAGCTCAAGGGCCTCACGTATACGTTGCTCTATTGTGCCATTTAAATCATCTGGACCTTTAAACCGTATTCTGTCAACAATAACGGATATGGTAGAGAGATTGTGCGTATCTACAAGTTCGTCAAGCCTGCGTATTTCACCTTCGACTATGCAGCGGCTATAGCCCCTTGATTCAAAATCCAGGGCCTCAAAATCTTTGGGTTCAACCTCTGCCCCTATTATGAAGATTCCCTCTTTTTCTGCTTCCAAAAGCCCTTTTAGTAGATCAACAACGTCTCCGAGGCCCTGCTCCTTTACAACACTGCCGCATCCAGGACACTCAAGGTGGCTGAGACGAAAAAACAGGTGCCTTACAGGGAATGTTATCTCAGAGAGCGTTGCAACAGTGGACCTCGCATTCCTAACTGGATTCCTCCCTAGGACTGCAATGGAGGCAGGAAGTCCTGAGATAAAGCTCGCTTTTGGCCTTGGTTTCCTCTCAAGAAATTGACGAACATATGGTGAAAATGTCTCTATGTAGCGCCTTTCAGACTCGGCATGGATAGTATCGAATACAAGGGTGGACTTCCCAGCTCCAGAAGGCCCTATGACGGATATGATCCGTCCCAAGAAAATATCCAGATCAATATTTTTTAAATTATGTTCAAAAAGTCCCCTAAGGACAATCTTCTTATCCATACTCATTCCTCTATGTAACGCAATGAACATTATAATATATTTTTCAAATCACTCTCCATAAATAAAAATAACCACTCGCCTAGGGAGATTTGTCCCCAGAGCGATAATTTATTTGAAACAAAAATATATAGATTGTCTGAGTTTGATATAGCGGTAAGCGAACTGGTGGGTATTTCAAATAGCAATAGACAAAATCAAAGACGACACCATAAAGACCATACTCAAGGCCTCTACCATGAGTTCGAGTCTAAGATTTTGCCCCAGTTTTTCGCGCTTAAAATATTTTACGAGGAAAAGTCCATACAAAAATGCAATGGGAAATGCCAAAAAAGACGCCCCCATCCCCTTTAAGAAAATCGAGGGGAACGATGAGATCACCGCAAAGATTGTGCATAAAACAGCAGTGAATTTGAGGACCTTCTCTTCCCCCAAAAGGATGGTCATGGTCTCTCTTCCAACGAGTCTATCGCCCTGAAGATCTATTATCTCCATGAGGACGTCTCTTAGAATTACAAGAAAGAACACGAAAAACAGGACTAGCCAGCAAGACGGTGAATTAAAGGGGTCTTTACAGGGGATTAGCACCGATAGTGTAGCCCATGCTCCTGCTACGAAGAGGGTCTTTGATCCAGGTAGTTCTTTGAGTCTGGTAACGGAATATAGGAGCCCAAGGGCTACGACAAAAAGGAGGATGACAAACTTCAAAGTGCTGAGATAAAGGGCAAGTCCAAAGGCTGCTACCACCCCAAATATGGATGCAGACAAAAACACCTTTTTATACTTTAGGAGAAATGCTGTCCTAAGAGGATCATTAAATCTGCCGGACTTTTCATCTATTAGTCTATTTAGGGTGTGCATTGCGAATACGAGAAAAAATGCTATAAGGGCCCCTAAATAGCCCTTTATTCCAAGTATATTAGATGCCCCTATACACAGAGACGCACCACTAAGCCCTGTCCATAGGTTACTTTCATGCAGAAATCTAAGGGTCCTCCAGATTGCACGGCTAAAAATGGATTCATCCTTTCCAGGGATGGCCTCGACCCTTCTAAGCACTCCATTAATTACCCAGTTTGGCGTAGAGGCACCGGCGGTCACCCCCACACTTGAAAATCGTCTCAGCGCATCCTCGTCAATTTCCCTTTCTGTCTCTACGAAAAAGACTTCCTTGCCCTCTTCCTCAACAATCTCTGCAAGACGCTTTGTATTAGCGCTCTTTTTTCCGCCAACAACTATTACGGCCTCAACTTCACTTGCCAGACGCCTTACCTCTTCCTGTCTTCTCTTGGTTGAATCGCAGATGGTGTCGAATATGCGCCCGTCCGGAAACTTCTTGAGAAGCCAGTCTGACCATTCCTTGAAGCGTTCCCTGTCCTGGGTGGTCTGTGCTACTATTATGTAGGGAGCGTTTAGACTAAGGGCTTTCAACTCGTCTTCACTCGAAACCAAAATACCCTTTTCACCAGCGTGCCCGAGGATACCCTTTACCTCAGGATGCCCTTTATCTCCCACGACTACAACGAGGAAACCCTTTTCAGCATAGTGCCCTGCAATAGATTGAACCTTTATGACCCTAGGGCATGTCCCGTCAATGACCTGAAAACCTGCCTCTTCAAGACGATTTCTCTCTAGGGGGGTAATCCCGTGCGCCCTTATGATTACAGTCCCCTCCCCTTTTTCAGGGATCTCTTTTAGGACCTCAACACCTTTTTCACGGAGGAGTTCCAGTGCAGAAGGATTATGAATTAGGGGACCATAGGTAAAGATCGGCCCGTCAAAGCCTGAACTTACCTCAAGAGCAAGGTCCATGGCCTCTCTTACCCCCATGCAAAAACCAGCTATTCGAGCAAGTTTTACCTTCATAAAGCGTAATCTAGTCTGTTATCCAGCTCCTCTGGTAGGCATGCGGGCTTAAGATCTAACCACTTATGGCTGAAAGGTCCCCTATGCTCAAAAAGAGTGAACTGATCTCATATATAAGAGCGAGTCTGTTAGCACGAATTGCCTCGTCTTCTGCCATAACAAGGACCTCGTCAAAGAACCTATCAATCGCAGGTTTGAGCCCAAGTAGGACCAACATGGCATCCTCATGACGCTTTTCGTTTAGGAGTGGCAAGACCTTCTCCCTTGCATCCTTGATGGCAGAGTATAAAGAGACTTCAGCTGGTTCTTTAAGTAGTTCTTCTTTGAGGCAAGACCGTGTCTCTCCCTTTAGAATGTTCATGCATCTTTTAAAGGCGATGCTTAGGGGTTCAAACTCTGGCCTTGTACGCACTGCCTCTATAGCACGTGCCCTTAAAATCGCATCAACTGGTTCATCAAAACAGGCCTTTAAGGCTGCCTCTACTGTATCAGGCCTAAGTCCTCGTGAGACAAGTTCATTTTTTAGCCTTGTCCTGAAAAAAGTGAGTATCTCCTCTTTGAGTTCAATCTTTGAGATGCTAAGCCCAGTGCTCTCAGTAAGGATATCAAATGCCTTTTCTATAAGATCCTCCAGAGAGATGCTGATCCCCCTATCCTCTAGGATGTGGAGGATTCCAAGGGCATGGCGTCTCAAACCAAAGGGGTCCTGCCCCCCAGTGGGCTTCATGCCAAGGGCAAATGTGGAGCAAATTGTATCTGCTCTGTCTGCTATACTTAATATTGCCCCCTCAAGGCTGCTCGGGAGTTCGCCGCCAGAGCTTTTGGGGAGGTAATGTTCATAGATAGCCAAAGCGACTGCTTCATCCTCTCCTGACCTCTGAGCATAGACCCGTCCCATAACACCCTGTAGATCAGGGAATTCTCCCACCATCTCGGTTACGAGATCTGCCTTGGAAAGGATAGCGGCTCGCTCCACTGTGGCCCTTGATTCTGGTGCCACTATACTGGAAATGTAGCCTGCAAGGGCCTTGATACGATTGGTCTTGTCAAGGAGGCTACCAAGCTCCTTATGAAATATTACACCAGCCAGATCCTTTACGTAGTCCTCAAGGGGTCTTTTAAGATCCTCTTCAAAGAAGAACCTGGCGTCATTTAGTCTTGCCCTAAGCACCCTTTGGTGCCCCTTTTTCAATAGATCTGGGTCCTTTGGGCTTATGTTATTTACCGATATGAAATGGGGGAGGAGTTTCCCATCTCCATCCACAACTGCAAAGTATTTCTGATGCTCCTTCATCACAGTGATGAGGACCTCTTCTGGAAGGGCCAAAAATGCCTCTTCAAAGGAACCAAGGATGCAATATGGATATTCAACTAGGAATGTATTTAGGTCCAGGAGATCCTCATCAAAGAGGAGCCTTCCTCCGGCCTCTTCTGCAAGCCTTGTTGCCTGCTCTCTGATGGCCTCCCTTCTTTTTTCCTGATCCACCACTACAAATGCCGCATTGAGTGCCTCTTCATAGGATTTAAGATCTGAAGAGACCTTGATTGCTCCAGGGGCATGAAACCTGTGTCCGTACGATTCGTTCCCAGAGACTATGCCGGCCAAGGAAAAGCTGAGCGTATCTTCTCCAAACACGGCCACAAGCCAGCGTATGGGCCTTGCAAACCTAAAACCAGAGTCTTCCCATTTCATGTTCTTGGCAAATGGGATCTCGGTAATTAGTTGAGGGAGCAATTCTTCAAGGACATCCCTGGTTGGACGCCCCTCTATCACTTTGTTTATACAGCAATATGGCCCCCTTTCAGTCTCTATAACCTCAAGGTCTTCAATGGTGACGTTGTTTCTCTTGGCAAACCCCTCTGCTGCCTTTGTGGGATTGCCGCTGTCATCAAAGGCCACCTTTTTTGGAGGCCCCATGACCCTTTCAACCAGGTCGTCCTGCCTGTCATTTAACCCCTCAACCCAGAGAGTCAGGCGCCTAGGGGTACCAAGAGTGCGGACATCTTTAAATTGGAGCCTATTGTCCTTTAGTCTCTCCTCTGCCCTATTTTTTAATGCATCGAGAGCAGATGGAATAAAACCTGCTGGTATCTCCTCTGTTCCTATTTCAACTATTAAATTTTTCTGCATATCCACTTGCACATCCCCTTGCAATCTTTCTTACTCTTGCAATCATATTGGTACGCTCTGCAACGCTAAGCGCACCACGAGCATCGAGCAAATTAAAGGTATGGGAGCACTTTAGACACATGTCATAGGCAGGAAGCACCAGGCCAGCCTGCAAAAGCCGCATTGCCTCCCCTTCATATATGTCGAAGAGTCTTTCAAGGCTCTCCACGTCTGCCTCTTCAAAGTTATATGTCGAAAACTCCTGCTCATCTCTAAGATGGACCTCACCATATGTAACATGTTCATTCCACTTGAGGTCGTACACATTGTCCACACCCTGAAGATACATGGCAATGCGTTCAAGTCCGTAGGTTATCTCCGCTGCAACAGGATTACAGTCGATTCCTCCAACCTGCTGAAAGTATGTAAACTGGGTGATTTCCATGCCATCAAGCCACACCTCCCATCCAAGGCCCCATGCGCCAAGGGTAGGTGATTCCCAGTCGTCTTCTACAAAACGAATATCGTGCTCCAATGGGTCTAACCCAAAGGCCTTAAGACTGCCAAGGTAGATTTCCTGCACATCCTTTGGGGCAGGCTGAATGATCACCTGGTACTGGTAGTAGTGCTGGAGCCTGTTTGGATTCTCACCATACCTTCCATCGGTTGGACGCCTAGATGGCTGGACATATGCGCATCTCCAAGGATCTGGAGTGAGCACCCGCAAAAAAGTAGCTGGGTGAAATGTCCCTGCCCCAACCTCCATGTCATAGGGCTGAAGCAATAAACAACCTTGTTTTTTCCAGTACTTGTTTAGCTCCTCTATGAGTTCCTGAAAGTACATCTTATCTACTCCAAATCTTTTAAGGTCTCTCCGTCATTTAGTCTTTTACCGTATTTTTGCCACTCTGCTTCCTGAATTCCTGGAAAGACGATACAGTTTGTCCCCACTATTGCACCGTCTGGAATGTGGGCGCCTTTTCCCACAAGGGTTATACCAGAAGATAGATGCTTGGGGTAGAGGTGGTTCGCAACGTGAATATCACCATCTCCAACACTAGATTCCTTTCCAAAATAGACCTCCTTGTCCGAAACCACCCTCTTTAATATTGCCCCCTGACCTATCCTCGTGTCGTGCATTATCACACTTTTTTCCACAACTGCGCCTGATTCTACCACTACTCCTGGACTGAGGATGGAGTCTCTAACTACTCCCCTTATAGTGCATCCAGGACTTATCACAGAATTTTCTACCTGTGCCTCTGATGCGAGCATGGTTGGAGGTCTGTCTCCAAGCCTCTCTTCCTCCTCCCAGTTGGTTGTTATGCCCCACCCTTCAGGATCTAGGCCAGAGTTTGGACGCACCATGTCCATATTCGCATCCCAAAAGGCCTTTACTGTACCAACATCTCGCCAATAACCTGTAAAGGTATAGGAATAAAGCTCTCCGTCTTTCATAGCCCTGGGGAGGATGTTATATCCAAAATCTTCTTCTTTAGTAGATGTGAGGGCTTGGACAAGGTATTCTGTATCAAAGACATATATTCCAAGGGAGGCGAGATTGCTCCTTGCCTTCTCGGGCTTTTCCTCCCAGTCAACTACCCTACCTGATGAATCCACAATCCCTATCCCGAACTGACTCGTCTCTTCCCAGGGAACCGGCATCATGGCAACAGTAACCTTCGCACCACTTTTTCTGTGAGACTCTACCATTGCCCTGTAGTCCATGTGATAGACGTGATCACCAGAGAGGATGAGCACCTCTTTTGAGGCCCTGTTAGTAATAAAGTCTAGATTCTGCCTTACAGCATCTGCTGTGCCCTTATACCAGTCCGAGTCCTTTTCGCCAGTTCGTGGGGGGAGGATCTTTACACACCTTGTCCGTCCAATAAAGTCCCAGGCATGGCCTGTGCCTATGTGGCTCATGAGGGACAGGGGCTTATATTGAGTTAGCACCGCCACCTTCAAAAGCCCTGAATTCATGGCATTTGAAAGAGCGAAATCTATGATTCTGTAAATACCCCCAAAGGGCACAGCAGGCTTAGCCCTCTTTTTAACGAGGATGTTAAGCCTGCTTCCAATGCCACCAGCGAGTATGAATGCAAGTGTATCCCTCATACTCGCTTATCTTTAGCAGATTATTTAGAAAAATACAAATGTCATTGATTAATTAAAAGAATTACAGTCCTATTCTTAACGCATGGGCTCAATGTAGATCTCCACCCTTCTGTTCAGTTGTCTTCCATAGGATGTATCATTACTTGCCTTTGGTCTTGACTCGCCATATCCAATTGCAGTTATCCTTGACGGAGAGACCCCCTTGGCAATAAGTAAATCCCTAACTGCCTCTGCCCTCCTTTGGGAGAGCCTCAGGTTGTATTCCTCGCTGCCAACATTATCTGTGTGGCCCTCAATCCTGATCTTAGTGTCTGGATACTCCCGTAGTATGCGGGCAAGCCTATCAATCTCAGGGTAGGCCCCTGGTTTCACTACACTTGAATTAAAATCAAACAGCACATCGCCGCGATATGTGACTTCAAGCACATTTTGTATCCTAGACACCGTAGCTGCATTTGATCCTGCCATAGCAGCCCTTAAAGCTGCCTCCTGCTGATCCATGTACCGACCAATAGCGGCACCGGAAAGCCCACCAATTGCAGCACCTATTGCTGCCCCTTCCAGCGTTGCCTTGGTGTCATGGCCAATGGCCTGCCCCACTATAGCACCTGCAGCAGCACCAATGGCTGAACCATATACTGCCCCCTTCTGGGTCTTGGTCTGGGGGGGAGCACAAGAAGTAAGAGTCCATGAAAAGGCGAGCACCAATAAATACAAGGCTATTTTCCTCATTAGAACCTCCTTTTTTATCTTTTTACATTAAAACGATGCAGCCATCGTGCCAAAATTTTAGAGTCATAATGTATTGTAATAAAAAAAAATTTATATCCACCCCAACTCAAAAGATTCGAAAAAAATGTAACTAGTCGACAAATTTGTCGAATCACTGAAAAGGGGGCCCTCAGCCCCCCTTTTCTATTCCGTAATTTTTAGCAACCTTCTACCACCATACGTTTTACTCTAGTCTTGAGGATGACTCTATCTCCTACATCAATCTTTTCAAAAACAGATCTTTCAGGTTCTATGATCATGTGCTTACCTGTTCCATCCTCTATCCAAAAGATGAGTTCTTCTGAGGCATCAACTCCCTCAAACATGGCTTTTCCACTAAATCTAGGCCTGAAACATCTTATCCTTCCAACTGCCTTTGTACGTTTTTGCCCTTTAAATTTTAAAATAACCATGGTGCCCACTTTGTCTATTGTTTTATCCCCAAATACCAATATCACTTTTTTCCTTGTCCCTGGCTTTGCACAAGGAATTCCTTTGGGAGTATGCCCCTTCACCACCCTAATGATCTCACAGGGACCATATTGGCCCCTCACCTTGACTATGCCCTTTAATCCACTGGCATGACCAGGGGTGTACAATGATATCAGCAGGGCCAGGGCGACTACGAAAGATGCTACATATTTTGTAGTAATTTTCATGACTATTACCTCCTATCCGCCTAGTGTTTTTTTTGCATGACAGCCCCTGCAAGAGGTGGGGCCAGTTTCTTTTCCATCCCTTTTCATAGCCTTATGGCATCCAGCGCAGGTCTCATGATAAAATTTCTTGAACTTTTTAGGCCCTCCTACACTGGAAAAGGCATCTTCAAGTCCTTTACAGGCATCTGAGCCCATGATCGCCTTTTCATCCGATGCCCCAACGTGGCAAGCAACACAGGTAAAGTCATCCTTATAAGGCCTTGGAGAATACTTTGAATTTCCCTTGAGGTAGTTAAGGGCGTGATCTCTATGGCTAAAGCCATTCACTGCTTTCAAGTCCTTTGGGAGCCCCTTAATCCTCTGACACCTGGCCTGAACATTGATATCTATGGTCTCAGGGATGTCTTTTGCAGTTACAGGGTGACTAGTCATAAACACCGCTGAAACCGTAATTCCAGCCAGTGTAAGAATTGTTTTTTTGAGTTTCATGATCACTCACTCTCCTTTCAGTTATTTTTTGTCAGGCAGCTGCCTTTCATGCCTCCAAGGTATGGCCAGTGGAGCTAGGCGAATAGGGGATATCTACCTATATCATTGGGTATTCAGGGCCATGTCGGGTCGATGTAGGGCAAAAAAATTGTGTGATTTACTCAGTAAGCGGGTTTTGGTAAGATTTACCCCATCATGAAAAACGAAAAGCTGGGTTCTAAATCAGTAGTAAAAATTGATGGAAGGCGCATTAAAGAGATCAGAGAAGCCAAGGGCCTAACCCAGCTCTATGTGGCGACATTCGTTGGGGTCACAACAGATACCATTTCAAGATGGGAGAACCGAAAATACCCCAGAATAAAAAGAGAAAATGCTCAAAAACTCGCAGAGGCCCTTGAAGTATCATTAGAAGAAATTTTAGAAGATGAGCCTGATAGTACAGAACCCAAAAAAATTCAACCGAATTCAACAGACAATGGAAGCACCTCTAAAAGACAAATAGCAATTTTATTGGTAATCTTTTTTCTCTTCGGAGCCTCCTACCTATTATTTAAATGGCTCTATCCCAGAGAGACCAGGATTATAGTTTTTGCTCAACGAAGCCTTCCTACTCAAGTTGCCCCGGGATCTCGATTTCCAGTAATCATCACCGTAAAAAAGCCAGTGGAAGGCAAGTCTTCGATCTTGATAAGAGAAACCATACCCCGCACCTGTGAACTTGTGGGTTATTTTCCCAAGGCATCTGCCATGAGCACTGATAAGAACATGATCCAGTGGATATTTCCCATTTCAGAAAAAGGCCTTGAACTCATATACGTCTTGAGGCTTTCTGCCAATGGCAAAATGGACAAGCCCCTAAGATTCAAAGGAATTGTAATACCCAAAGGAAGACACAGGACTGGTTTACCCATAGGCGGAGACACATCGGCAAAAATAGGCCCATATCATTGGGCAGACAAAGATGCCAACGGCGTTATAGATGACCAGGAAATTCTCGATGCCTTTGACAGACTCGGCTCCATAAAAGAACTTGAGGGAGAACTTCATAACCTTGAAGCTCTTTGGGCAGGAGGTACATATACCTGGGACAAAGAGGGCATGAAGTTTGTTGCCCAAAAAGGGGATAAAGATGTTAAAGAATGATTCGTCGAAAACAGTATGCACCATACTTACTATGCTCATTTTTATTTTTTTAGGCCAGGGGATGAGAATCGCTCTTGGGGCACAGCAGTCCCCCCCCTTGGATCTCGAATTTTACACCTCCATAGATGGGACTGTTACCTTCTTACTAACTTTAAAAGATCCCAGTATAAAGGGCGTAATTTTAAAGGTAAGATTCCCTAAAGGGTTAAAGGTTCTATCTTCACGCCCCCCAATAAAAAGTTTATCAAGAAACCATGCAAAGTGGTTTGTTAACGTCCGAGGCAGAAGGGAGTTAAAATTTGTAGTTAAATTTAACCGTTCTGTAAAAAAATCCGAGATTATTGCTGAGGCCCTTTTTAAACAACCTGGCACCATGAAAATGCAAAGGGTGAAGGCACGCTAAAAAAACTTGATTAAAGACAAGGAGGAGGTTCACATGACACCAGATGATATGGCAAAAATGGCTACAGAACTTTTTGAAAAGGGATTTCACTGTAGTCAGGCAACCTTTTACTGTGGTCTAAAAAAACTGGGCATAGAGGATGGAGAGGATACAATCGCAGCCCTTTCCCCTTTTGGCGGAGGTATTGCAAGTACAGGAAATACTTGCGGTACCATACTTGGTGCCATTGCTGTAATAGGATACCTGTACGGCAAGAAAAGGCCTGAAGACAAAGATGGAAAATTAATGTGGAAGCTTAGCCATAAACTTTTCAAGGCATTTGAAGAGATAACAGCTGAATACGGCGGAACAAATTGCAGGGATATCGCTAGAGTGAACTGGAGTGACATGAACGAGGTCAAGAAATTCAGAACTGATCCACTCAGTAGGAGAAAAGAGTGTTTCAAAGTCATTGAAAAAACAGCAAGAGCCCTTGGGGAGCTATTAGAACAAAATCAACTCTAATTAAAAATCTCGACCTAAAAAATATAAAGGCACCTATGAAATTCATAGGTGCCTTTTGTTTTCCTGGTGGGCCGTCAGGGTCTCGAACCCCGAACCTACTGATTAAGAGTCAGTTGCTCTACCAATTGAGCTAACGGCCCTCAAAACTGGGCCTTTGTTTACCACAAATCATGCTATTGTCAAGAACAAACAATATTATGTGTTACAACTTTTATTTATTGACTACATCGACTTTTGGTGATACGTTTTTCAAAAAAGTATTACGGAGGTCTTAAATGAGTCTTAAAAAGATTTTTTTTCTTTCAATTGTCTCTATAATACTCTCGAGTACAACATCTTTTGCTCACTTTGGACTCATTCTACCCTCAGATGACATTATTGAAGGTCAGTCCAACCAAAAATTAGACATCATTGCAGCATTCTGCCATCCTTTTGAACAACTTGGAATGGAACTTGTAAAACCACAAAAATTTGGAGTAATAATCAACGGCAAGAATCAGGATCTTACCTCTTCACTTCGTAAAACGAAATACTTGGGTCATACGGCTTGGAATATAAACTATCCCATTAAGCGGCCAGGAGACCACATATTTTATATGATTCCAACTCCCTACTGGGAAGAAACCGAGGGGAAATACATTCAACATATAACAAAAGTCATAGTAAATGCATATGGGCTCGAAGACTCATGGGATAAACCCCAAGGGCTACCAGCAGAAATCGTCCCCCTCACAAGACCATACGGCCTTTGGACCGGAAACTTATTTTGTGGTAAAGTGTATTATTCTGGAAAACCCGCTGCTCATGTCCAGGTAGAAGTAGAATACTTAAACAATGCAAAGCCAAAGGTCCGGTCTCCCAAAGATGCCTATATCACCCAGGTAGTCTTAACAAACGCAGATGGAGAATTCTGCTATAGCGTACCTCGTGCAGGTTGGTGGGGATTTTCCGCACTTCATGAAATTGAGGCTGCATCCGAAAGAAACGGACACCCTGTTCCACTTGAAATCGGGGCGGTAATGTGGATTAAAGCAAGAGATATGAAGGGGGAATAAGAAATTGCATATCTCTGAAGGCATCCTTCCAGTATGGACGCTTGTCTCTGGGGCAGGTCTAACCCTTTCTGGCCTATATGTAGGCTTCAAGCATCTCACCCCCAAAAAGATGCCAGAAACTGCCCTATTTACCGCTGGGTTCTTTGTTGCCTCATTAATACATGTACCAATAGGGCCAACGAGCTCACATCTTATTTTAAACGGCCTTATAGGAATCATTCTTGGATGGAGGGCAATTCCTGCCATATTCATTGCCCTCCTTCTACAAGCAATTCTATTTCAGTTTGGTGGCCTCACTACTATTGGCGTAAACACCGTTTCCATGGGAGTTCCAGCTATTTTATGTCACATGATTGTATCTCGTTACATAAATGAACGTAAACCGGGACTGTCTTCTATTATTGGGGCCTTTGGTGCCGCTTTTGCCGTTCTCATGAGTGGGGTACTCACAGCTCTTTTCCTGAGCACTGCAGGAGAAGGCTTTTGGCTTGCAGCAAAAATGCTTCTCATAGCCCATGTGCCAGTGGCAATAGCAGAGGCATTTGTAACTGGCTTTGCCATAAGGGGACTATTAAAAATCAGGCCAGAGGTGTTTAGATGAGATTTAAAAACTATTTAACTATTTCAATCCTGACTATAGTAGCAATGTGCCTCTTAAATACTCCATCTTTTGCCCATAGAGTCATTGTCTTTTCTTCATTTGATGGACAAAAGGTAGTGGTGGAGGGCTATCTCCCTGGAGGCACCAAAGTAAAAGGAGCAAAAGTAGAGGTAAGAGACGAGTCTGGGAAAATTATTGTTCAGGGAAGAACTGATTCAAATGGTGTATTCTCATTCATTCCTAAAAAGTCAGGGGGGTATTTCATTACTCTCAATGCAGGTTTAGGACACCTGGCAAAAACAAGTATTGACATTAAAAAGGCTTCCGCACATACAAGTGCCCAACAAATTTCACAAAAAGAAGGTCTAGAGAGCCAATCCCAACTTTCAGTACCTAATGATAAACAAGATACAGTGCCCTTAGAAGGGTTAAAACACGATGAAAAAATCCGTCAGATCATAAGAGACAGTATAAGTCCCCTTGCACAAGAGATCATCGCCTTGAGAAAGGCGCAAGAAAAAGTCCGAATTAGAGACATAATCGGTGGCATTGGTTATATATTGGGACTCTTTGGTATAGTAGCTCTTATAAAGAGTAGGAGGCAAGGCACTTGAGCTGTGAACACTTTTCCAATGGGAGATCCTTCTTTCATAGGTGTGATCCAAGGGTCAAGCTTTTATGCCTGCTCGTGGGTTCTTGGATAATAGCCGCCCTTGAAACACTTGAATTCCAGGTTGCCTGCTTATTATTGAGCTCGGCTTTCATGTTTGCTGCAAAGCTACCATTAAAAGAGACTGGCTTGCGTATCCTTATAGTCAATACCTTTTGCCTCTTCATTTGGCTTACAGTGCCTCTGACAACGAGTGGTATCCCATTGTTCCATATAATAGGTCCCTATTTTGTCACTGAAGAAGGGGTAATAACTGCCCTTTCTATTACCCTTAAGTCTAACGCAATACTATTTCTGTCTCTTTCCCTTTTGAGCACTTCTAAAATTACAGACCTTACCCACGCACTGAGTCACCTCAAGTGTCCATCCCCACTAGTACAACTATTCTATTTCACTTGGCGATATATTCACGTCATTTCCGAAGAGGCCAAGAAGATAAATGAGGCCATGAAATTGAGGGGTTTTAGCCTTTCAACGAACTTAAGCACGTATAAATACATAGGAAACTATATTAGTGCTATTTTTTTAAAGAGTTATGACACGGGCATTCAGGTCCAAAGAGCAATGGAACTCCGAGGCTTTGACGGCACATTTTGGCTGATACATCATTTTAACTTGAAAAGGTCGGATATCGTCTTTTTCACGACCACTATATCTGCTATCATGCTAATTTTTATAGGAGATCATTTTATATTGAGCAAATGAATAGGCTAATAGAACTAAAAGATATATATTTTGCATACTCTAATGGGGAGTCTATATTTCAGGGCCTAGATTTCACTTTAAACGAAGGAGAAAGAATCCTCCTAAAAGGTCCAAATGGGGCTGGCAAAACTACCTTATTTAATTTGATCCTTGGACTCTTGACCCCCCAAAAGGGAAAAGTCATTTTATTTGGCAAACAATGTGTAAAGGATAAGGACTTTAAAGTCCCGAGACAAAAAATTGGATTCCTCTTCCAAGATTCAGACCACCAACTATTTTGTCCTACTGTTCTAGAAGATGTCTGTTTTGGGCCCCTCAACCAGGGATTGAACTCAACAGATGCTATAAAAAAGGCTGAAGAAATACTCTACATGCTGGGGGTCTCTCATCTAGCCCATCGACCATCATACAGACTCTCTGGTGGAGAAAAACGTCTGGTGGCCCTTGCCACCATACTGGTAATGGAACCAGATGTCCTATTGTTGGATGAACCGTTTAACGCCCTAGATATGCGGGCAAAAAAACGAATAGAAGAGGTCCTCACAAACATAAAAATACGTGCAATGATACTGGTGTCCCATTACGAAAAGCTCCCTAAGGGGCTAATCTCAAAGGAGGCCTTTTTAAGGAAAAATGAAATCCTAGTTCAAGATGTAGTCATTAAGGGGAATTCTATAAAAAAGGTTGTGCCTTTTCCTGGATAGGACTCAAAATAAATTTTTCCTCCAAGGGCCTCCACCATGGATCGGGAAATATATAGGCCAAGACCAGTACCTTTTGGCCCTTTTGTAGTAAAAAATGGTGTAAAGATCTTATCCTTCACATCATCTGGTATACCCGCTCCCTGATCACTCACTTCTATAGTCACAAAATCAGATTGCTGCTTTAACCCAATACGTACAGTACCACCCTTTGGTGAGGCATCACTTGCATTAGTAATAATATTGACTATTACTTGCCTGACGGCATCCTCATCTGCAAATAAAACGCATTTGTCAGAATCGAACTCCAAAACATAATTTAGTCCTTTAGGATTCATAAAGTTAAAAGATGCCACTATCCCCTTTAAAAAGCCAACGAGTTCCATGGACCTAGGTTTCAGATCCGGCTTTTTTGCAAATAGCTGCACATTTTCTGTAAAGCGCATGAGAGTCTTTAGTTCTTTTGCAAAATTATCCAGGAGTTCACGCCCCTTTTCAGAGAGTTTTTCTGCACCCAGTTGATATTCAATGACTGAGAATCGATTCAACATGTTGCCCACTTCGTGGATGAGCATTGAAGAAAGTTCACCTAAGATAATGAGATTCTTTTCCTGAGCACTTTTTTCAGCATCTTTTATTCTCTTTTCAAGGTTTCGCCTAAGTGCCCTTACCATTGAGTTAAATGCTGAAGAAACCCTCTCTAATTCGTCATTGGTAGAAATGTGGATCTCGGTTTCAAGGTCTCCTTTTGAGACCTTTTCAACCCCGCGAATAAGAATTTTGAGAGGACGACCAACAAAATAATGTACTGAATAGACTGCCAATATTGCCGATACCCAAAAAGTACATACAGCCAAAACAAAAACTGTTAATTCAAGATTCTCAAGATTCTCATAAAATTTTTGTTTAGACAAACAAACTGTTACAACGCCTATTTTCTTTTGATTTGAATCCATTTCGCCTATTACCGCCTCTTCGTCCACGAATTCCCGTGCTTCCACTAATACATCTCTATGAAAGATCATAGCCTCGTCAGAGTGCTCAATCGTACCAAGATGTAATAACAATTCATTTCCATTTCCCCTAACTTCTACTCCGATAACATCTTTTTGGAGCATGACAGCCCTTATGCTGTCCCATAGGGGATCTGGATTCCATGCCACGAGGGGGTACTCGCTCATCTTTGCCAAAAATCCAGATATAGCCTTCCCCCTCTCTTCAATCTCGCGGAATACCAGTCGTTTCCCATAATAGACAAATACATAAGAAAGACAGGTTAGGGCAAGGCATTCAACTACTAAAATGATCAAAACTATCTTTACCGCAAGAGTCGGCTTCATTTCAAAAATATTACTGGAATATCCATAATCCTTTCAGGGACTATGAGACCCTTTTCCTCTGCAAGCTTCTGATTGACTATAATCCTAATCACTTTTGGATATTGAGGCCTAATATTTAAGACATCCTCGCCATTTAAAATACGTTTTCCAATCTCCCAGGTCTGTTCGCCTAGAGACCGATAAGGTATGTGGACTGAAAGTACAGCACCCATTTTCACATATGCCGCAGATAGCCCCATAACAAAAATATCATTTTTTAGGGCCCAACTTAACACGAACTTAATGGTAGAAGGAGAATCATAGACTTCTGTGTCGGGTATCATCAAGAGTCCATATACCCCGTCTGCCTTCATGTCTTCTAAGACGTCGTAAAGCGTTTGTCCTGAATTAAGCTTAAATAAACGTAAGCGAATTCCCTGAGCCTTTTCTATTGAAAAAATTTGAGGATCTATCCTCCACTTGGAACTATGAATAACGCCAATAGACTTAAGTCTTGTGACACGCGTAAATATTTTTACAAGTGTTTCTTCTCTTACTCTCAAGAATACTCCCGTTGCCTTAGCACCTCTAAATCTCCATTCAGAAGTCACCATAGAATAGACTACGGGTATACCATCTAGATTTCGGACTGCAAAAGTTGTGGCAGGAGTGCCTATGGTAAATACAAGGGCTGGTCTTTTGGCCATGATCTGTTTTTTTAGGCCACGTTCATCATTGATCCAATCTGCCAAATTATAGGCCCTACCAAACCGTATTCTCTTTCCTCTCCAATATAAATCCTTCTTTATGGCATCCTCGAGCCCTTTCTGGACTGTAAGATATGCCTTTTGCCTACCAGAATTTATGATCACTATAGATATAGCTTTTGAAACATTTTTTCGTATACTGGCCTCAACCTCAGGACAAAGAAAAGCCAATAACAAAAAAAACACTACAATTAATGAAGACCTACTAAACATACCCACCAATTTTTACGATATGAACTTCTTTAAAAAATATAGGTTAAGCCAAAATAAATCTCCCTGGGCCGTTGAGGAATAAGTGGTAGGCTTCCACCAAATCTGTGATCCTCGCTTTGGGCCCCTGCTGTAAAATAATCTACATTGAGTAGATTTTTAGCATCTAATGTAAATTCCACTCTTTTTATAGGAGTCTTATATGAGAGATGGGCATCTACTATGCATTTTCCCTTGATCTTTCCACCATGGAAGAGTGGATTGCCAGGTTGTGTATGAATGCCGCTCCACCACCTAGTCCTTAAGTTCATAAGAAGACTATTAGATGGTCTTAGGGTCAATCCAAAACCAAACTTATGTGTAGACACCTTTGGAGCATCAAATGTTTTGCCCATCAGCTTGGTCCTTGCATTTATAAAAGAATACCATGCCCGGTAAGATAAGCATTTTGATACTCTACCAGTAAACAGTAAATCTATACCAAAAGTTCTCTGTTTTCCACTATTTATAGGATATTCTATTACTGCGTTATCAATCACTTCTCCATTACTTAAATAGAGGGTATTGCCTGAAACCTGGGCACCTGCTTCTTGAATCGCATCTTTTGTTATGCTGTAAAATGCCGATATGTTTAACTCCGCAAAGTTAAGGCGTTTGATGTAAGCGATTTCAAAGGTTTTAAGCCTCTCTGGCTTTAGCTTAGTTCCCATTACATCAGGTGGCAGATGAGCGTAGTTGGTCCCAAGCCACTCTTTGTAGCGAAAGTATGGAGATGGAGAGATAAAGGCCGTACCATATAATAGCTTAAATGTGTCTTTTTCCCAGGGCTTTATGATCAAACCAATACGGGGGTTAAAAGAATTCTCGTGATTAAAGGTATCCCAATCATACCTGATCCCCACAACCCCTTTAACTGAGTCGCTGATTTTTCGGGTAAGCTGTGAGAAGAGTCCATAGCTCCAATATTCTCTTTCAACAATTGGAGGTATATCAATAATTCTATCATCCAATGTTTGGATCTTTATTATTGGAAAATCTTCGTATTTGGTTCCCTCGTCAAATGGAGTCCTTGAATTTATATATGGGAAGGCTGAAACTCTGCGAACTGCAAATCCAAGACTTAAATCTGTGCCCTCATCTCCCTTCCATTGAAGCTGCTCTCGCCATTCTACAGCCTTAGACCTTTCAAATATATAATTATCAAAGGAATATCGGCCATAATCACTATCTGGATCCAAAATGTAATACTGATAATTGACAAGACTCTTTAAAAAAAAGTAGTCTGAAAAATTCACTAGGTTCTCAAGGGCCAGGGCCAGAGTCCTAAGCTCTGCCTTATCCTTTTTTAACTGACTTCTTCCTGTATAAAATATTGTCTGAATATTATTAGGCTGGCGTGTGCCAAGATATTCTCCAAATAATCTCCAGTGACCAAATTTGGAATCAAAATAAATGTCCAGATCTTGTTCAGGGGTTTCATAAGGCTTATCAAGCTCATATATTGGGGTCTTTAGTCCAAATCCATTGTCTATGCGATGATTTTTATATTCGTCACGAAGATTAAAATCATTGGTCCTAAAACCATGGATGTAAAGGCTTGCTCCAGAATCCTCTCCAAACTTCTTTGAAAAAAGGCCATAACTTTCGAACGTATCGTGATTGGCCATCTGATATGAAAGTTCTAATTCATCAGGCCTTTTCTGTGGTTCATCTGTAACCATATTGATTACCGCTGAAAAGGCATCCGCTCCATAGACCGCAGAGGCCGGTCCATAAAGTATCTCCACCTGCTTCAGGTGCCAAAGTGACAAATGATGGCCAAACACTATATGGGT
Organism: Dissulfuribacter thermophilus; assembly: GCF_001687335.1. NCBI lineage: Bacteria > Pseudomonadati > Thermodesulfobacteriota > Dissulfuribacteria > Dissulfuribacterales > Dissulfuribacteraceae > Dissulfuribacter > Dissulfuribacter thermophilus. The sequence continues at coordinate 211,400 of NZ_MAGO01000005.1, forward strand.
TCCATTCATTGGATTTAGGGGAACACCGTTTAAAAGGACCTGAACCTTGTTATTTCCCCAAATTCCACGGGGGATTACATAGGTTCCACCATCTTGCCCCCCTATCCTCTCTTGAATATCGAAGCCAGGACAGTCCTTCAAAAGGTCGACGAGATCCCTATATCCCCTCTCCCTAATCTCATCTCGAGTAATGACTAAGACAGTTCCTGGGGCCTCAGACCTCTTTTCTTCTATTCTTGACACTACGGATACTATCTCATCTAGGGCAAAATAAAGCTCCTCCGGAGCTTCTTTAAAATTTGCCCCATATACGGAGCCTATATCTATTAACATTAAAGGG